>JANYEU010000203.1 GCA_025362915.1 Chitinophagaceae bacterium
AACCCTAAACAATAAGATAGCCACCATCAGTTGGAATACGGTAGGGGAGAAGGGAGTTTCAAGGTTTGAGGTAGAAAAATCGACCGATGCCAAGATCTTCACCAAGATTGGTCAATCAGCAGCAAAGAATACTGCAACCGCCACCTATTCTGCACCTGATAACAGTGTAACAGCAACAAGTTACTACCGCATAAAAGCCATCAGCGAAGTGGGTACTGTTAGCTACAGCAATATCGCTAAGGTTACGTATAACGTACAACTTACAACGTATAACTTATACCCGAATCCTTTGAAGGGCAAGGTGTTGAATGTTTCATTGAGCAATGTGGCTTCTGGTAAATACACTGTAGCCATCACCAACTTGTTGGGACAAAAGATACAGGAAGCTACCATCAGCCACCAAGGAGGAAGTGCAAGCCATGCCATCACTGTGAACAGTACATTGGCTGCGGGAACTTATAGTGTGACTGTGAAAGAAACAGCAAGCGGACAACTGGTTCATCAAACCAGCCTGTCTGTACAAAGATAGAGAGGTTGAATAGGATGCCGCTTCCATGCGGGTGGGCGGTATCCCTTTTACCTCAATTGATAGTGGTTCATTGACAGGTTTTACAGGCAAAAAACGTAATGTATGTCACGGGGACTCTCCCGTGCCAGTGATTACGCGTCATGTATGCGACGGGAGTTCTCCCGTGCCATTAAAAACGCGTAATGTATGAGACGGGAGTTCTCCCGTGCCAATAAAAACGCGTAATGTATGCCACGGGAGTTCTCCTGTGCCAGTAAAAACGCGTAATGTATGCGACGGGAGTTCTCCCGTGACAGTAAAAACGCGTATTGTATGAGACGGGAGAGTCCCCGTGACAGTAAAAAAATATTTTGCTCCCAAAAGAGGAACCGCCGTGGCAGCAAATTATTTATTTGGAGGGAATGGACGTTCCGATTACCTGTAAAATCAATCAATCAAAGGGATAAGGAATAATGCCATGAATGTGTTTTTGAAGAAGGATTGACGGTATTGAATGAAACAATAAATATTTTTTAATAATAGATAGTATGCAAACAATAACAAAAACACTGGGAATACTTGGGATGGCCATACTGATAAGCCTTTGTGTACACACAAGTGTAAATGCCCAAAGCCCTGCGGACGATCCTGGCATTGGCGGGCCTGGTAGTCCGGGCAATGGCCCCAGTGGCGATGGTGGGCCAATAGTTCCTTTTGATGGGGGCATGAGCCTGATACTGTTGGCGGGTGGTGTGGCGTATGCTGCAAGAAAGATGGGGGATTTGAAGATGAAGGTTAGCTAGGAGGGGGATTTAGACGACATTTGAGGCATGAACTTTATAAAGACCAGATAAACAGATACCCCATGAGGAGAATTATACCTATTTTTATTTTGATTGTCTCCTTCTTTCTTGTTTGTAAGGATATTCATGCGGCTGCTATATACCAATGGTCGGTACTGTTGGAAGGGAAAGACAAAGAATCGAAGGCATTCCTTTGGGTGCCGCCAAACTGTAGGCAGGTGAGGGGACTTATTTTTGCAAATCAGGTTATTTTAGAAGATCTCTTTTGTGCCAACAAACAAATACGGGAGGCTTGCATAAAGGAAAATCTAGGTATAGTATTGGTTTTTAGAGGACCGTTTACCCAATTCAATTACAAAGAAGGAGGCAACACTTTTGCCCAAATGCAAAAGGTATTGGATGATTTGGCAGCCGTGTCTGGATATACAGAAGTGGCTACTGCGCCACTGCTCACAATAGGTCATTCTGGAGGGGCAAACGGCGCATACAGCATTGCCTATTGCAAGCCCCAACGGGTTTTTGGCATATTGACCCTGCATGCCGCTGCCATGGTAAACCCACCTGATTATGACCCTAAAGCAAGGATAGAAGGCATTCCCGTAATGGCAGTTTCTGGAGAATATGAATCATGGACCAGCCCCTTGTTGCCGCTTGACAAACACTGGCGTTGGTTGCGCGGCGACCTGATGGATTTGCGGGCAAAGTATGACCGTTCGCTTGTTTGCGAAGTGGTACAACCTGGTGCAGGGCATTTTAATTTTGATGATAAGTTGGCTAAACTATGTGCCATGTTTATACAGAAAGTAGCACATTACCGCATCCCTGCGGAAAATCCTTCCCCCAACAATCCGGTAATACTCAATACGCTCGATGAAACCGAAGGATGGCTTACAGATATTCATATCATGGATATTAATCGCTTCAGTCCGGTTGCTTGTAAGGATTTTAAGGGTGATAATACCCTTGCATTCTGGCAGTTGGACGAAGAAATGGCCAAGGCTGTGGATGTCTTTCCATCTTTGTATGGAGGAAGAAAAGAGCAGCGGGTATGCTTTATGCAAGATGATAAATCTGTTCCTGCCTCATGGATAAACGAACTGGCTTTTCAGCCCTCGGCAGATGGTATTACTTTTTGTGTAAAAGCAGGCTTCCTTACGCAAACACCAGAAGGGGTGGCGGGTTCGGGTATTCCGCTTACGCACAGTAGCAAAGGCAATATCAAGTTTAGTATTATTGGCGGCTGGGGTGGTGGCGGCGAACAAGTATCGGCAGATAGTTTTCGCATCCGGTTCGATTATTTTGGTACCAGCCGTTTCTGTTCAAATATCCAAGTGATGGCTTATAAAGAAGGAGATGAAACTTACAAATATGCCGAACAGCCCGCACAAATAAAGTTCCCCGAAAAAAATACACAAGGCGAACCACAAACAATTGATTTCCCCGAAATAACGGCTGTTAATGATAAAACGAAAGAGATACAATTGAAGGCAACTTCTTCTGCGAGTATGCCTGTTTATTATTATGTGAAGGAGGGTCCTGCAAGTGTAAATGGCAATATAATTACATTGGATAACATGCCTGCAAAGGCAAGTTATCCAATTAAAATAACGGTAATAGCTTGGCAGTGGGGGAGGGGGATAGCCCCTTTGGTGCAGACAGCAATGCCAGTGGAAAGGATAATTCTAGTAAATAATCACTAATAATGGAGATACAACCCAACGCTTCATAGAGTAAGCCTCAAAGTATCTATTTTAGATTTGGGGCTTCTTGTAAAATAAATAATAAGATAAAAATAGATAGTTGATGCGTAACCGTTTTCTTTTATTAACAACCGTTTTACTTGCTTTGTATATGCAATCTTTCAGTCAGGAGAGGGCATATTACCAAGAACCTACTTGGAAACCTAGGGCTGTTTTGCCTTATGAAGATGCTATCAACAATGACTTCTGGCCTAAATCGCCGACCGTAAAACTGACTTACAACGACCCCACGTTTGATAAGAGTCGCCTCTCCGAAGTTCCTGCCCCAGGTGTTTATCCTCGTGTGCTGCTTACCCCAAAAGATGTAGAAGCGATCCGTAATAAAGTGGCATTGGGCGATAAAGC
>JANYEU010000208.1 GCA_025362915.1 Chitinophagaceae bacterium
ATGGCGCTGGGATGTGTCAGTACCGCCAAACTGACGATGTGGTCAACCTTGGAAAACAAGCTGGATACCCCGTTCTCCATGCACAATGTGAAACAGGCTTTTTACAACAAATACATGGCAGAAACAATTATTGTAAACTTAGGTCTTGACCTGAATTGTCAGAAAATAAAGACCATCATACAAAAATGTATTGAAATTGAACGTATCGCCGCTTGAAATATTACCGAAATATTGATATTGACAGTTCTCATACATATTCACAAGTTTGTGGTACTCTAACTTCTATTGCGATTGTTCCAAATAAATACACTAAGGGTAAAAAAAGTAAATTACAATATTGGCTTATACCTAATAGTACAAATTCTTTTAAAATTACCTCTGCTCATTTAAGTAAATTCAGCAAAAATGAATATGGTGATATTTATATAGGTTCTGCTACAAATGGAAATAACATTGATATAACGGCAATAAGGTATCCATCCATCCTCAGTTAGTGCCATTATCAGTTCTTTTCTTTACAGCAATTGCAACCAACAATTTATGTCTTGAGAAAAGTCATTATTTGGATCAAAAGAACCAATTACTCTTGAAGGAAAACCTGTATTTAGAAGCACCCTACTTTTCTGTAACATCAAATCCAAACGGTTTAGTAGATGGGTCTCTTGATGGGGAGTTGTCTAATTTTATCTTATTCGATTCAAATAATGGAAAGGGGAACCAATTTTGGGCAAGTTAGTGCACATGAATATATACATGCCTTACAGGAAAGTGAATATCATGTTTTTAATCAATATTTCAAAAGCCATAAGCTTTAATTGTTAACCCGAACAATAAGACAATGCGTTTTATCTCAAGATATATTTACCTAGACATTCCCTATTTTAGCTTGCTTTATTAACGTATGTATGGATGCAACCCAAGAGCTATTCACCCACAATCTTTTAAAAAACGTTTTTGAATTGGAGGTACAACACTTTGACAGTAATAGTTATCTGAAACGTAGGGCGCTACTTCTGTGCAAATACAGGCTCAAGTGCATAAATGTACTATTAAGTGTGGGCTACTAACTACGGGTGGTGCTGCACTTTTTTGTTTGTAAATAGCCCCAAACCACACTTTATGTTTAGCCTCTTGCATCTTGTATACTCAACAAATTCAGCTTTGCAACATTTCACTTGTATTAATTATTTAGGAATCAAATATTTATAAAGGTTATTATTTGCAAACCAATATTTTTTTAGTATATATATTGCCAATTACACTTTTTGTATAGCCTCTTGCATCTTGTGTATGGCCATGTGACTCCTCCTAAAAAGGTACTAACTGCCACTTTACATTGCAAATAACTTCCAAAAATGCGGGATACCTGCCGATAACAATGGGTAGAAAAATTATTGTGTAATATTTACACAATAATTCAGATATTTACACCCTAAAACAATTGTTATGCTATTGAAAAGATTCTTATCTATTGCTTTCTTTGCTGTTTTATTTGTTTACATAAATGCAAATGCACAAGAAACAAAAGCGCTTACTACCCAAAAAACTACCATTGATGGGCATCCGGCCTGGATAATGCAGGGAAATATCTACGAAGTGAATGTGCGTCAATACACCCCCGAAGGCACCTTCAAGGCTTTTGCTAAAAACCTTCCCCGCCTTAAACAAATGGGTGTACAAACGCTTTGGTTTATGCCCATCAATCCCATTGGTGTCTTGGATAGAAAGGGTGAACTGGGTAGTTATTATGCGGTGAGGAACTATAAGGCAATAAACCCGGAATTTGGTACGATGGATGATTGGAAAGCATTAGTAAAACAATGCCATGAAATGGGTTTTAAGGTAATTATTGATTGGGTGCCAAACCATACTGCTGCTGATCATTATTGGTTGCAGGCACATCCTGATTTTTATGTGCAGGATAGTATTACCCACAAGGCCATATCACCTTTTGATTGGACGGATGCACGTAAACTCAATTATAAAAACCCTGAATTGTGCGATAGCATGACTGCTACCATGGAATTTTGGCTGAAAGAAACACATATAGATGGTTTCCGTTGCGATGTGGCTTTTGAAGTACCCCAAGCTTTCTGGACAAAGTGCATTGCGAAGCTCAGAAAAGACAAAAATATATTCATGCTGGCAGAAGCAAGCTTGCCTTGGTTGCATGTGGCTGGTTTTGATGCCACTTACACATGGCCGGATTATAATGTGATGAAGGATATTGTGAAGGGTAAAATGAATGCGATGGATTTGGATAGCAGTTTGAATGATACCGAAAAGGAGTATCCCAAAAATGCCCTAAAAATGTACTTTACCAGCAACCACGACCTGAATAGTTGGGAATTGGCAGACTATGGAACCATGCCGGGCAAGAGCCATGCACCTTTTGCTGTGCTTACCCAAACCATGAAACGCTCTGTACCGCTTATTTATACTGGTCAGGAAGAACCGCATTTGGATAGTATCAGTTTTTTCTATAAAAACACCATTTCTTTTCAAAAATATGCAAGGGCAAGCTTTTACAGTAAGTTATTGAAACTAAGAAAGAACAATGAAGCATTGGCTGCCAATGCCAATTATACCAAGTTAAAGAGTACCAATGATAAAAAAGTGTTTGCTTATGTGCGGGAGAAGAATGGCAAGAAGGTATTGGTGGTTTTAAACCTCAGTCCAGACCCTATTACTGCTACTATTGCCAATCCTGTAGTTGCCGGTAATGCAATTGAGCTATTCAGCAATAAGAATATGGAACTGAGAGCAGGCGAAAAGTTCAGTTTGGAAGGATGGGGCTATAAGGTATTTAATTATGTTGCCAAGCAATAACATTTACCATCTAACATAAAAACAAAAGGCTGTCATTATTATGACAGCCTTTTGTTTTTATGTTGATTCAATCTAATTACTAAGGGAAAATGCCTAGTTCTGTGTAACTGATGGCTACCTTGTTTATGGCACATACATAAGCTGCTGTGCGCATATCTGGAATTGCTGGATTTTGTTTCCATATTTCCATAATTTCCTGCGTAGCACTTATCATTGTTTCTTCAAGACCGCTATGTACCAAATCAATTTCGTCAGCACCGTGTTCTATCAGGTTTCTTGCTTTTATGCTCGCTTGTTTTCCTGTCAGTTGTTCTATTTCTGTCAGTATATGATGGTTCATACTCTCCGTAAATCTCTTTTCCAGTCGCCCATAACGAACGTGACTTAGGTTTTTCAGCCATTCAAAGTACGAAACCGTAACACCCCCAGCGTTCAAATACATATCGGGTATCACAAGAACTCCTTTTGCCATAAATATCTCATCTGCCTCTGGCGTTAACGGGCCGTTTGCGGCTTCGCCTATTATTTTAGCTTTTATTCGTGGTGCATTATTGCCATCAATCACGTTTTCCAGTGCTGCTGGTATCAATATTTCGCAGTCAAGTTCCAATGCAGCGAAGTTGTTGGCAATAAATGTAGAACCTGCAAAGTCTTTAATGGAACCAGTTGCTTTCCTATGCTGAAATAATTCTTCCTCATTAATGCCATTCTCGTTAAAAACAGCCCCTTCATACTCAGCTATGGCAACCACTATCGCCCCATTCTCCCTAAAGAACTTTGCACAATGATAACCCACGTTTCCTAATCCTTGTACCACAACCCTTTTGCCGGTAACGCCAGTAGATAGGCCAAGTTTTGCCATCATCTCAGCGTTTTTACATACTTCCCTTACGCCAAAAAATACGCCCAGTCCGGTTGCTTCCTTTCTTCCATGCACACCGCCTTGCGATATCGGCTTTCCAGTTACACATCCTGCTGCATCTATATCACCCGGTTTCAGAGAAGCGTACGTATCCACTATCCATGCCATTTCTCGCTCGCCAGTACCATAATCAGGTGCGGGAACATCTATGCCGGGACCTATAAAATTCTTCTTTACCAACTCGGCAGTGTAGCGTCGTGTTATCTTTTCCAACTCGTAGGCACTATGTGTGTGTGGATTTATCTTAATGCCTCCTTTTGCGCCTCCAAACGGCACATTTACAATCGCACATTTGTAGGTCATCAAGCTGGCAAGCGCCATTACCTCGTCTTGGTTTACATCTTTGCTAAAACGTATACCACCCTTACACGGCGTTTTGTGCTGGGAGTGCTGTACACGGTAGGCTTCAATCACTTCAATCTTGCCATTGTCCATTTTTACCGGAAAACGCATACTATATATGCTATTACAGGCCTTAATCTGTTCCAAAAGACCTTTATCCCATTTGGTAAATTCGGCGGCTTTGTCAAAACTTTTCTCTACACTTTCAAAAAAACTGTACATAATGTCTCAAATATTAGTTATTAAATATGAATCAGTGAATCATTCTTCCCATCTGTCCAATACCTTTTGAATAACGACCTGTAACGTACAACCCAATACCTATAATGTATAACTTACAACGTAAAACCTAATAACCCGCCTATCACTTAATACCTTCTTTTTCCAACTTTGTCAGCTTTCTATCTACGCTTATTAAGTAACTGAAGAAGCCTGCCATGATAATCAATATCACAGTTGCCACTACCATTATCTTACCATCTGCACGCATGAAATCGGTTTTGTCGGGTTTTGTGATTTCTACACTTTGTGCCATTGCAAGAACTGTGAGGAACGCAAAAGCAATCGTTGTTTTTATCTTTTTCATTGTATTATTTTATGAGTGCTTTTCAATCAATATTTGTAACCTAATTTTCAAGGTTGTTATCCATACTCCCAAGAGTGTCCATCCAAAAACTGCGGGCCAAAACACCAGTTTCATACTTGGTGCAAGGTCTTTTCCGTTTACACCAGGGTTACCGCTGCTACCTTGTCCGCCGGGGTGCAATGATTGCGTAAGTCTTGGCAATATCCATAAGGTAGGAAACAACATAAAGAAGGCAAACACATTATATACGGCACTGATGCGTGCACGTTTTTCTTCATCATTCATGCTTCCGCGCAGTACAAAGTAGGCTAGATAAATAAGCAGGGCAATGGCTGCACCAATTTGTTTTGGATCGCCACTCCAAGGCTTTCCCCATTGGTAATTTGCCCATAATGCACCCGTGATAAGACCCATAAAGCCAAAAACGGTTCCTGTAGTGGCAAAGGCAGATGCATAAATATCATTAATAGGGGTGGGGTTGTTCAAATATTTAATGGAATTTACCAACGATACGCCTAATAGTATCATCATGCCAAACCACATGGGCACATGAAAGAAAAAGTTGCGGATGGTTTGTTGCATCCTATCATCCAGCTTGGGTACTGCTACAAAAAAACCGTACGAACAAACGTACATCACCAATATAAAACAAAGTATTTTCCACCAATAAGCGCGTAGCATGAACAATTATTTAAGCATCAACAAAGGGAATGGTCACTTTAAAAGTGCGGCGGCAAAAGTAGCGCAATACTTCGTACTGCAATGCAGCATTAACAGGGTATTTATAAAAATGGATGCTGGCATTATCGACAAATTTTAAATTAATGGTGGATAATAAGTATCAATTTATATTATGAGGAGTTGAACCATAAGGAATGGTTAATGATAATTCGCTATTAGGGGTTCTTAGATAAATGTTCATTACAAAAAAAGAATATACAGCCTCCTTAGGGTTCTTATATAAGGATGTAACAAAGTGTATTAAAACAAAAGTCCCTTCCAATATTCATAATACTAGAATAATGAAAGAGACTCTTTATAAATAAGAATTAAAACTCTATCGTTTCTCCCACAGCAGGCAATAACAAAGTTTTTCCCGCATCGGCAAAAGATTTAGCCGCAGCCTCCTTATCAATCTTTATATACCCAAAAGTATCGTAATGGATACCTATCACCTTGGGGCATTTTACAAAATCGCTGGCATGGATGGCATCGGCAACATCCATGGTAAAGTGTCCGCCCATTGGCATAATGGAAAAAGAAAGGTTAGCCCAAAGCGGTATCAATTGCATATCCATGGTAAGTGCGGTGTCTCCGGCATAATAGAAATCTCCTTCGGGCGTAGAGAACACAAAACCCATCGGGTTGCCGCCGTAACTACCATCGGGTAATCCAGAAGAATGGATGGCATTAACGCCGCGTGCCTTTCCAAAAGGGAAGTTGATATAACCGCCATGGTTCATTGGCAGCGCATTTTCTACCCCTTGGTTATGTAACCAATTTGCTATCTCTGGCGGGCAGATACATTGGGCTCCTGTACGTTTGGCAATGCTGACCAAATCGCTGACATGGTCTCCATGACCATGGGATACAAAGATAAAGTCCGCTTTTATATCGTCAGGATTGATGCCAACGGCAGAAGGATTACCGGTAAAAAAAGGATCGAACAATATTTTCTTTCCCTGAACGTCTATACTAAAGGTAGCATGACCGTAATAAGTAAATTTCATGTGTAATGTATTTAATTTACTAATGAAGGTGTATTGTTGCATGTAACAATGTTAGGACGGCAATGTTGTAGAAAGGAAATGAAATATAAAAAATTATTACCACCAAGGTGTTATTAAAAGATTTACAACGAAGAACACAATGAAAAAGAAACACAAGAACACTAGGTTTATATTGTGTGCCTTGTGTTTCTTTTTTTAGTGTTCCTTGTGGTAAAGTACCTACCTAAATATTAAAATAGAATTATGAGAAGTGGATTTACATGGTGGATTATTGCCGCTATAATGTTGTTATTGGATTTTTACGTTTATCAGGCAGTGAAAACAATTAGTCAGGGTGCATCGCCTCTAACCAAAACAATCATTCAATTTGTTTATTGGGGCATTACCATTGCGGCTTTGGCAAGCATCTTATCGCTGCCATATATCAAGGCATTGCAGACAAACAAGATATTCCGCAACTATATATTTGCCATTTTTGTAGGATTGTTCTTTGCAAAACTGGTGGGCTCTCTTTTCTTTTTGGGCGATGATTTGCGAAGGATGATTACTTGGGTAATACAGAAAGTAACGCCACAAAAAGAAGTGATTGCCGCAGATTCTAATGGGGGCATTTCACGCTCTGCCTTCCTTAGTTGGATGGGTGTTGGTGTGGGGAGTTCTCTGTTCGGGACATTATTGTACGGATTCAGTAATAAATACAATTATAAGATAAAAAGAATTCCTATTGCGTTTTCCAATTTACCAAAGGCTTTCAAAGGACTTAAAATTGTTCACATAAGCGATATACACAGTGGTAGCTTTAATGATAAGGCTGCGGTGAATCACGGTATAGATTTAATATTGAAAGAGAAGGCAGATATTATTCTTTTTACTGGAGATCTGGTAAACGACCGTCACGATGAGATGCTGGAGTATAAGGATATTTTCAGCAGGCTCAATGCACCGATGGGCGTTTTTAGTACATTGGGTAATCATGATTATGGCGATTATGCAAGCTGGCCAAGTGAAGCTGCCAAGAAACAGAACTTGGAAAGCCTAAAGCAATTACAGAAAGGTATGGGCTGGCGTTTGCTGATGAATGAACATGTTGTTTTTGATAGGGCAGGGGATAAGATAGCCCTATTAGGTGTAGAAAACTTTGGTGCTAAAGGACGCTTTCCTAAATATGGAAGGATGCAGGATGCTTATCCCGGAACGGAAAATATACCCTTTAAAATACTGATGAGCCACGACCCAAGCCATTGGGATTATCAGGTTACAAAAGAATATAAGGATATTGACCTGATGCTTAGTGGACATACACACGGTATGCAGTTTGGATTGGAGAATCCTTATTTTAAATGGAGTCCTGTGCAATGGATGTATAAACAATGGGCAGGACTCTATGAGGAAGGCAAGCAGAAACTATACGTAAACCGTGGCTTTGGCTTTATTGGTTATCCTGGGCGTGTAGGGATAATGCCCGAGATTACGGTGATAACACTGGTTTAGAATAGCCGCCAGTATGCCTGAATAATGGCAAAAATGATTTTTATAAGAGGCTTTATATTGAGCCAAGAAAGTATTTTCCTAGTGTATTTGTTGCTTGGGCATCATATTATATATTCTACGAAATGTAATGGTAGCAAAGGTTTTGATATTTATATCTGGTTTTGCTATCATAAAAACAACATTAAGTTGGTTTCTACTGGTACTATTGCAACATTACTTTTGTGTAACAATTAAGGAAAATAAAAACCAAGGTTAGTAAGACAGGAATCGTTAAAAAAGCAAGTTTATCGTGAGAGGTCAAAGAAAGTTAGGCTACTTTAAAAGGCTCAAAATTATTTAGAAGAATTTTCATATGGCAAGCAATCGTTAGAGGTCAATCTGTTTCTACAGAGTGACCCTTTTTTTGTACCATAATTCTAACAATCTGGATTAAATATTCTGGTATTAATCCAAATAATGCCAGTTGCTTTAGGAAGTCATAATCACTGGTAAGGTTTTAATGAAGCCCCCAGGGACTGGCGCAAGCAGGGGGGAAATAGAATAGGGTGTTATTTAATCGATACCCAAATCATGACTTATTCTCTTTTCAGGGGGTTACTTCAACTAGGTCTAGCCCAGCCATGTCTGCTACTATATGGTTTATTACTGACTCAACTTCCTTTCTATTTGAACTACTATTATTTATTAATTTCGAATAATTCATCACTAACACTTTCTCTGTAAACTCCCTTATCAATTCTGGCTTGATAACTATTCTTTTGGAATTGAGTGTTTCAGAAATTAAAATTGTCAGTGCAATCTAACTCGTAAATATATACAATTTATTGCTCAGCTATTTGACGATAGTTAATTGATTTGCTAACTTTTTAGAAGTTGGTAAATCTATAGGTGAGATTACGTTGATGATAAGATTAGGCAGGTTTCAAAAAGTTGCCTAATCGACACGCTTCTTCATTTTCTATGTTACCAGCAATCTATCTCCCAATCCCTCAACTCCTTTTCCCTCCCCAAATTATTCCATTATCAACCCAATAAAACTCTTTATAAACCACAATTATCTAAATACTTTATAAATAAATGTATAGACTAATATACTTAAGCTGCTAAAGCCTTTAAATACTTATAGTTTATTACTTTTTTACTATTGCTTTTTCAATAAGGTTAAGTACAATAGGGTTTTTCATAGTTCTCCTGTTAGTTCTAAAACAGTGCTGGTCCAAGTATCCCTGTAAGTGTTTGTCGCTGCATTT
>JANYEU010000285.1 GCA_025362915.1 Chitinophagaceae bacterium
CAGTTTTGATAGAAGCAGACAATGGAAGAGGCGGTTTGGGTGGAGTAGTAAAAGTGCTTGGTAAAGAATAAGGATTAACGCTTCATTCTATCTTTAGAACATCCCCGAAAGGCTTCAGAACATCCCCGCTAGGAAAGTTGGAATAAGGTTTAAGAAGATTATTTATAGAAAAAAAGAAAGCCTGCATCATTTTTTTGATGCAGGCTTTCTTTTAATGGAACTAAATATCTACTCCCCAAATTTAAAATTCAAAACACAAAATTTAAAACAGAATAACCTCCTTAATGGTGCGCATGTGGATGAACCGCATGTTCCACCCTTTTCAGGTTGAGCTTACTATAAGGAGAAACAATAAGCGGGAATTTCTCCACCGAAACAGTACTTGTATCCAATCCAAAACCTCTTTCTTCGCTCAAGCTTAATTCTTTTAACCAGAAATAGAAGCGCATGATAATCCTTTCCATAAAAGGCAATTCATTATCCCTACTCAAGAATTTCTCCATTACAATTACCCTGTAATCGCCCGGTATATTATTTTTGGCAAGGCTAGGATGTCTGCTAAGTTCGTTTACCTCGTTATTTGCCACCATGTTTTGCAATACTTGTTTTAGCATCAGGGTTATCCTTTGTTCCACCCTAAACCCTAGCCTGAATTCTACACGGATTATCTCATTTGGTACAACATGATCTACATAATACTCACAAGAATAAGGGTCATCCAATATTTCTACGTGTACAAACCAATAAACATTTGCCCTCTTTGGCTTCATGTTTAATATAGAGTAAAGAATTTTGTGTTCCAGTTCTTTAGGGTTGGTAGAGCTGGTCATATAAACCAAATGGGTAGAATAGACAGGCACTGTCTCATCTTTCATCAAATCTTTCAGCATTGGAATATAACTCTGTAGCCTGACAAATTCTATATATCTGTTCTTAATCTTCTTGCTTCTAAACCAAACATACATTACCCAAAACAATCCTCCACCCACAAGCAAGGTAACATAACCGCCATGAGGGAATTTTTCTAGGTTGGCAATCAGGAAAGAAGTTTCTATGGTGATATAAACAACCAAATAAATATAAATCCATATTGGCAGCGTTCGATGTCGCACCAAGAAGTTGGCAAACAGTATGGAGGTACTAATCATACACAAGGTAATGGCAAGACCATAAGCGGCCTCCATATTGGTAGATTTTTGAAAGAAAAGTACTATTCCAACGCAGCCTATATAAAGAATCAGGTTTATGCCAGGGATGAACAATTGTCCTTTTTCTTCGGTAGGATAAATGATTTTCATTTTAGGCCAAAGACTCAATCTCATCGCTTCGGCAATCAACGTAAAAGAACCCGATATCAATGCCTGACTGGCTATAATGGCAGCAACTGTAGCAATGATTATCCCTACAAGTTTAAACCAATGCGGCATAACCCCAAAAAAAGGATTAAAGCCAGCATCAAAAACAGCATCAGGAATTATTTGGTTTTTATAATTTGCCAATAACCAAGCTCCCTGACCAAGATAATTCAACACCAAACAAGTTTTTACGAACACCCAAGAAGAACGGATATTTTCCTTTCCGCAGTGACCCAAATCTGAATACAAAGCCTCAGCACCTGTTGTACAAAGGAATACTGCACCCAATATCCAGAACCCTTTAGGATAAAAAGTAAGTAATTCTATAGCGTAATAAGGACTCAATGCCTTGAAAATACTAAAATCATCTGCCAAATGCGCCAATCCTAAAATGGCTAACATGGAAAACCAAATACCCATCAACGGACCAAATAGTTTACCAATGGATGCCGTACCAAACTGTTGAAGTATAAATAGCGATGAGATTACGCCAATTACGATGATAACAATGGTTTTTGTGGCAATATCATGAAATACGGGCAGTTGCTGCAAACCCTCTATGGCAGAGGTTACAGATATGGGTGGAGTAATGATACCATCTGCCAAAAGTGCTGCCCCACCTATCATGGCGGGTATTACCAACCACTTTTTACGTCGTCTTACCAACGCATATAAGCTAAAGATGCCACCTTCGCCCTTGTTATCCGCCTTTAGGGTAAGGATAACATACTTGATGGTGGTTTGCAGTGTAAGCGTCCAGATAATGCACGATAAAGAACCAAAAATGAGTTCTTCTGTAATGCTTCTGCCCTTCACAATGGCGTTCAAAACATACAGAGGTGAAGTACCAATGTCGCCATAAATAATTCCTAAAGCAATAAGTAACCCTGCGGCTGTAACTTTTTTTGAGGTTGGATGCATTTTGTAATTTGCTTAAGATTGAAAATGTTATTGATTGAAAAAAGAGCTACAACTTAAAAATATCTCACTGATTTCTGAAGGTCATCTTTTCTATTAAAAAATAAGAATGGATAATATGAGAGTGCAAATTTACAAATACCTGTTCATTTTGAAAACTCATTTTTCATTTTGGAAATATATTTATTTTTTCTCTATGAATAAAGGCTCTTTTTAGAAGAATAAGGTAGTTTTTATCAATGTAGATGATACCCATATCAACACGTGTTTTCCAAAATAGAAAAGTATTAAAAAACGATGTCATTTATTTATGCCTTATAGCTAAATCAATCTTGGCAATGAAGTAAAAATGCTTATCCGTAGTATTTTACAAATTCAGATCTAGCAAGGTTTGTGGAGCAATCAAATGAATTGTCTGTAATCCCAGTGCATTTGCGGCTTCTATGTTTTTAATGGTATCGTCTATAAAAAGGGTTTCTGAAATATCCAGTTGATGATTATCTATTATATGCATAAAAGATTCCGGATAAGGTTTACGTAACCTCATTTCATGAGAATAGTAGGCTTTGATAAAAAGTTGGTTGAAATCATTTACACCCAAGTCACGTTTGTACAAATCCATAAATGCATCGTAATGTATCTTGTTGGTGTTAGAAAAAAGATAGATATTGTATTTATCCTTTATCTTTCTCAACCAATCTATCCTTTCTTTGGGAAATGAGATAAGCATTGCATTCCAGGCAGTCTTAATCTCCTCATTGGTTAAATTTGTTTTTGTTTCAGCCCTGAATGCATCATAGAATTGTTCTGGAGACATATTGCCCGTTTCTAGCTTCTCAAACAAATCGTTTGCATGGTGTTGGGTAAACAAATCATCAAAATCTGTAACCCCAAATTCTATAAATAAATCTTTTGTACGCTGATAGTTTAAAGCCAGGAATATTCCTCCCAAGTCGAAGATTATGTTTTTAACTGCTTGCATGGGGCAAAAATAATGGTATCGGGGGAAGGTTTTCCAATTGGAATGCAATAAAAAACAGGTAATTACAATAAAGGGTTTGGTTAGTATTTTCAAACATATATATTTGCAGTCCGAAAAACTGGAAAGGAATACTTTCCAGTCCGGGCCTATAGCTCAGTTGGTTAGAGCACCTGACTCATAATCAGGGGGTCCCTGGATCATGCCCAGGTGGGCCCACACAAAAAAGCACTTACACTATAAAACGTGTAGGTGCTTTTTTCTTTTACCAGTTACAGTAGGAAAATCAGTGCTTATTAGTAAATGGCATTAACTGAAGGTAACTATAAATGTGGTGCCAACATTTTCCTCGCTTTGCATATCTATTTTCCCACCAAGGGCAGTTATCTGTGAATGTATCAGGTATAGTCCGATGCCTTTACTATTGGCATTGCCATGAAACCTTTGATACAAACCAAATATCTTATCCTTTACCCGTTCCATATTCATCCCAACCCCATTGTCGGAAAAGATAAATATCGTTTTACCATCAGCATCCATTTTTGTATTTATCTTGATAATGGGATACCTATCGATACCGCGATAATTGATTGAATTTGTAATTAAATTAAGAAAGATACTTTCCAAATAAATATTGCTGAAATTTACAGATGATGCTTCAGAAAAATCTGCATCGATAATTACCGACTCATCAATCAATGTATTAAAAAGAATAGCCTTTACCTTATCAAGCGTTTTCTGGAAATCCAGCTTGCCTGTAATTAAATTGATATTTTCTTTTATTATCAGGATATTTATAAGATCATTCAGTGTTTCATTCAAATGCAGTGTAGATGTTTTAAAGCCTTCAATTAACTTTAATGTAATACTATCGGTAATCTTATCAGGTTTAATAAAATTGCAAATTGAAACAAGGTTAGTTAATGGTGCCCTCAAATTGTGGGTTGCGATGTAGCTAAATTGTTTCAGTTCAAGATTGTTTTGAATTAATTCCTTTAGTAATTTTTCTCTTTCTATCCCTCCCTCTCTTTCTTTTGTCACATCCCGTTCTACAGATATCCAGTGAGTCAACAATCCATTTTCATCTGTGATAGGTGCAATACGCATATTTATCCAAAACTTTTCGCCATTCTTTTTACTGTTCGATACCGTTATTTCGCAAGGCTCCCATTTTTTCAGGCAGGCACTCAATCTATCTAATTCTTTTCTGTCTGTATCTTCATTCTGCAATTTTCGGGGGCTTATCCCAATAGCTTCCTCTTGGCTGTAGCCAGTCATTTTTGTAAAGGCCTTGTTTACAAAAATTATCTTCTGTCCAGGATGTGCAGTCTCTGCGTTTGTTATCACCACAGCTTCGTTTGTATGCAATATCACAGATTCCATTAGTTTCGAACGCAGCTCCTCCTCTTTTCTTATGGTAATATCTTGTTCTTTTCCCCTTTTCTTATCCGTTTCGCTTATCTCATTGGTGGCTTCCCAATAGATAAATGCCCTGTCTGCCGCATACCTATGTGCTGTAAATTGTATGGATTGGTGGTTGATAACCACCGAAAAAGCAATACTGAATTGAGACGAGAAGATTCTTTCCACATATTCCTTCATTTGGATATTGGTATACCCGTCCCAGTTCTGGGCTAAATTATTGCCTTCTTCGGGCAATATATTCTTCAACAAGCAGGAGTCTGGGACATTAACAGACAGGATGGTACCTAAATTATTGATTTCAATGGTGGATAAATTAATCATAAATTCACTTTTTATCCAATGATAAGTTGGCGGGTAGGGATAATCAATAACCCTAGTTTTAAGGCTATTATAATTTAAGTTGTAATCTTTAATAAGTTGATCTAATAAGGGTAAGCTTTAATATTTGAAACGTTTTTTTTTCTTAAATGGATGTAAAGGATGATTATGAGACGCTAACAAATAATCGTTTTGACTTAGGGATACAATGTAAAATAATAAATTTTTAATACTATTACATTCAATTATAATATAAGTTTACCAGTACTTATATTATAGTAGCAAGTCTCTCCTTTCAGATTCGCCCCCCACTCCTATCCTTCCCCCAAACTCTTTTCCCTATCTGTTACCCAATTATCCTCCATCATTCAGCTACACAAACCAAATAATAGCTAAAATGCTTCAACTTATCTATTTAACGAGAATTATTTTAGTATTTTAATTCTTTTATCAGCTCACAAACTTACCTACAATGGCACTGAAACCACTTTTGCCAGCAGCATTTTGTGCCAGCGTTGTTACGCTTACTTTAGATCCGGGTGTAAGCCCAGTAATGGTTTCGTGAATACCGGCTATTGGTATAACGATGGTGATGCCACCATTTGGAAACGAAATATGGTTGTCATTTACAACAACACTCGTAACATCGCCAATAAATATTACCACACAATACGAGTCTGCACCAGCCACTTTTGGTGTTCCTATGCTAATGGCACCATCGCCGAGTATCCCAATTACCGCAGCATCGGGCGTGGCAGGTATCACCGCCTTTGTAGCTGTTTCCTTCGAACAATTAAACCCAGAACTTTTTATAATATCACTGTCGCCATTAGATGTGATGTTTACATAAGCGCATTGTTTTACCAGCAACCCTTCCAGAAATTTGTTAGCGGTGTCATAATGCCCCATTGCTTGTGTTCCTTCATTTCTAAGGAGATACTTTGCCTCCAAATCGTCGGCTGCAGCAGTCATTGCTGCCAATGTAACACCGCCATTAATGGTGGTGCCGGGGCTTACAAACTTTGAATTACCAGTCATTTTTGCCACTGTGTTAGTTGCAAAACCTGCTTTTTTCTGACCATCTTTTTTAGGCCAATTCTTTAAAGGGAAAAATTTTGATGCCATGATATTTATTTTTAAATTGTGAGAATGTAAAGTAGGTCGGTAATGGTTTTTATTTGGATTACCAAGAATATACTTTGACCTAAAACACTGTTTGGAGGAAACTTTAACAGAAAAGCGCCATTAATGAGCTAAAGGATCTTGAAACTGTTAGAAAAAGAATTTTTTATAGAGAATATCATTCGGCATTTTGGGGTTTATATCCTTCCCTCAAAAAATTCTATCCTTTTTTCCCAAGGAAGGATCCTTCCCTGAGAAAATACTATCCTTTTTTTCAAAAGAAGTATCCTTCCTTGGGAAATTTATATCCTTTTTTCCCAAAACAGTATCCTTCCCTGAGAAAATACTATCCTTCTTTTCAAAAGAAGGATCCTTCCTTG
>JANYEU010000299.1 GCA_025362915.1 Chitinophagaceae bacterium
GGAAAATGATCGAACAGATTTTTTATCTCGCTGCTGTAACTGCCATTATACTCTGGCGTTACAATAATAAACGCATCGGCGGCGAACATCTTTTCTGCCAAGGGCTTAAACTCATCGGGCGTATTGGTAACAGAATTGAACACATTTTGCAATTGCCCCAACTTCCAATCACGCACATCTATCAATCCCACAGCATGTTTATTATCATGCGCTGATAGGTACTGTTGCAAATATTTGGCTACCCTCACTGTTACACTCGCAGCTCTCGGACTGCCTGATACTATTTCTATATTCATGATTATGATTAAATGATTGGAATGATTAAATGATTTTAACCACCCCTTACTTTCGACTCTTTACTCTCGACTTAGCCGTTTACTGGAACCTCTATCACAATAAACGAAGAATCGGCCTCTATGTGCAAGGGTATTATATCGGTTTCCCATACCCCAATGCCATCGCGTTTGTCTATGTCGGTGCCGCAGATGTTCACACGCCCTTCCATCACAAAAATAAAAACACATTTATTGACGGCGTTCAAGGTATAGGGTAGTTCTATCTTTTCTGTGTAATGTCCCAAACTAAGTTTAGCATTTTGGTTTATCCAGCAATGTTCTGTTCCTTCTTCGTTGCTTACCACTGTATGCAATGTGTTTTCCCTTTTTTCCTTCGGGAAATATCTACGCTGGTAACGGGGAGTAATGTTTTCTAGTTTAGGTTCTATCCATATCTGCAAAAAGTTAACCTCGTCATCACCTACATTATATTCTTCGTGGCGCAAACCACTACCGGCACTCATTATCTGCACCCAATCTTCTTGCACCACATCGGTATAACCCATAGAATCCTTATGATTCATCTTACCCGTAAGCAACACACTAATAATTTCCATGTTGGTGTGCGGATGCAAGCCAAAGCCTTTGCCAGATTCTACAAAGTCATCATTAAATACCTTCAATAAGCCAAAACCATTACGCATGGGGTTGGCATAGGAAGAAAAACTAAAGGTAAAATTGCTTTTCAACCAGCCAATATCTTTCAATCCTCTTTCTGATGACTTAAAAATGGTGTATTTCATCTTGTTGTTTTAATGGTTGGCATCAAATGATGCCGTTGATGCAAAAATGTATTATTAAATTGACCTAACAAAAAAAGAACGGAAGGGTTGTGATGATGGGTATTTGATTGGCAAGTGACTTTAAAAAAGATTTGCCACTGAGTCACAGAGAAAACAGAGATGAATTTTGGTTTCTCTATTTTCTCTGTGACTCAGTGGCACTAAATCTATTTACTTATTGAGTACAACCATTTTGTAAAATCATCAGCGGCTTTGTCATTATCCCAACCATTGTTATTGCCTAGTCTTCCATTAATGTATTCATTGTAAAACCAAGGATCGCCCACTACAACCACAGTTCCCTTGCCCACTTTAGCAGCGGCGGCAACGGTATATTTCTCAGTTTGATTAACTAGAATTGGCTTGGCTGTCTTGGATAAGGTAAGTGAGGTGACTTCTTTCAGGTAAACCTTCTTGGATGTCTTAAAGATGGGATCATTTTGTGGTATATAAAAAGCCGCCATCTCAAAGTTGTCATTATAGGCATGACTCCTTATATCCTGATTCAGTTATATGCCAAATTCAGCTGTCAAGGGTTTTACATGATCAAACTCGCAGTTGAGGTTATCATTCATCATTATTACCAAAACGCCTCCCGCTTTCACCCATTTTTTCAATGCCTGTATATGTTCTGGCATTACATAGTTTGGGGTTGGCGTTTCTTTATCATTATCCGGATCCACCATCAAATAAACAGATGATCCTTTTAGGTTCTCTTCAGTAGGTGCGGTTTCCAATGTCTTCAATTAAAAGCCATCCTTCTTAAATATATTTCCCCAAATGCTATAACCGCTCTGCTCCTTCTCGTCCCACATATAATGGAATCTTGTAGATGTAAACTTTCCGTCGGCACCCTTCTTAAATTCATGGTTAAAATAATAATCCAAGGTAACGGTCTTTGTCTGCGCCATGCCTACCACAGTCAGCAGATTCAATAATAATCCTAATAAACAATTCTTCTTCATATCAATAGTTCGGTAATATTTCTAAGAGATAAATTCTCAAATACAATAAATAAATGAAAAGGGACATTTATTATGTGTGAATACAACAAGTCCCTTTTCGGAAGCATTGCGCTTCGTACGCATAAAGTTGCGGGAAGTTGCTGGAATCAGGCAACCTCAGTTCAATTTTTTATGCACAT
>JANYEU010000304.1 GCA_025362915.1 Chitinophagaceae bacterium
AGCCTCAATCTGTCGGCAAAACTTTTACTCTTGTCAGACAATCCCTGTACACTAATCCCTGCGGCCTCTAACATCTTCAGTTGCACGGGGTGCATGAATTTTCCCAATGCCAATTCGGTAAGGACGTTACGGATGGCAACACCGCCTTCAGCTCCTTTCTTACCTGACTTATCCAATACCTGTATTGAAGCATTCAGTTCGGCAAAACTTACATTGGCACTTTTGGCAACCATCCCACTTTCCTCCAGTGCAGATTTTATCTGTGGCAACCTTGCGCTTCCTTCCACGGCAGCGGCACTCATGATATTCATCATTGAGGTCATTGCCTGCGTGGCAGCGGCAGGGTCCTTGATACTCACGCCATATTGGTTCATAGCCGTTGTCAATACTTCAGTAGCCCCGGCTGTATCTCCCTTTAGCTGTTTGCTTAATATAGCGGCATCCCTACCCATCTCATTTAGGTATTGCGGTGTTTTAGATAACTCAGGTCCCAGCTTACTCAAAAGCAATGTATAGGTCTCAACGCCCGTGGCGGCGTCAATACCAAAATCCTTCGCATTCTTTCTTGCACTCTCACCCATTGCATTCATCTGAGCATCCGTAACGCCTGTAATAGCTTGTAAGTCTTTTAACTGGCTGTTGAACTTTATGCCCGGTTCAACTGCGTTATTAAGGTCATTGGTTATCCCCGTCAACGCTTGGTTAATATTATTCAAACCAAAAGCAGCTTTACCCAACTTGGTAAACCCGCTTTCTGTTTCTTGAACCTGCTTGTTTACAGATTGCAACCCTGAAGTGCTTTGTTGCGCAAAACCAATAAAGTTTCTATTCAGTACATTCAATTGTCCGGTTATCTCACCAAGCCCACCTACAATGCTTTCAATAGCACCGTTGCTGCCTCCAGTTATAACGTTAATATCAAATTGTACACCTTCCATAATCAATAAAAAAAGCAGCCCCGTTTTAAAATGCAGGGCTGCTTGCTATTTTCACCCCTTCAGGGGCTAGGGGGTATTGGCTTCCGCTTCCTGCCCTCGTATTATTTCTAAATAAGCAATGGCATTTGCCCAATTCATCCTTGTCAATGTATGTGGGTCAAGCCCGTGGTAGTAATATCGTATCATCCAGTCCCAGTAATCATTACTTCCTACCTGAGCTTTAGTCCTGGCATTCTCTAAAGCTCTTCGGTCTCCCCCTCTACTTTCTCAAATACTTTTAACAGATGTTTACCCAAACCATATAAGTATTTATCTTCAGACAATATTTCTACATCGCCTCCCAAAGAGGTTGCTTTTGCCAGCACCTCATTTGCAGTAATCCCTTCACCACTTTCTTGCCTAGCTGCTTCACTTGCCGAAATCTCTTGTCTTGAAGGGCTACGGAAGAAAACAGCCCTACCGTCTGTAGTTTTATACTTCGTAATTTTTCCAAACTGTTTTTTCCAAGCAGCAATCACTTCAGGTGTTACTTGTTCTATTGTTGGCTTAGCCATAATTTTATTTATTTAATGAAATGAAGAAATAAGTATTGTCTTAAGTAATATTATAAGCAATATCCAATGCCAAAAATGGAAGCTTCACCAACATTTCCATATCACCTTGCTTCATGCTCTTCGGCTGCTTGGTAAATTCTGCACTAATAATTCTGTCTTTTACAATATCAGGCAATTTTAAATAGTGTACCTGAATATCAAAACTTATATCAGTCAGCTTCGCATTTGGGTTGGTAGCCTGAGCTGTTTGAACCATTGCTTCTAGCAAGCTTTGTTTCACCTGGATATTACCTGTACACTTCTCATTGCCACTCTGTATCCCCACTGCCTTAGCACCACGACCATATACGTGCTTCTTATCCACCTCAGTATCGTACTCAATTTCCATCGCTGCCTCAAAAACCATCCCCATAGCGGTTATTGTAATATCCTTCCAAGAAAATTCAGTACTATTAAACGCACCCATAACTACTATTTTTAAAAGTTATTGTAACTTAAAATTCAAAACGTAAAAGCTTAAACCTACACAGTGGTGGCGTAACCAATCTTGATAGCAATATTCTTAGCCTGTCCATTGCGTACTATGTTCAAACTGCCATCAATATGCCCATTTACAATATCGCTGTCAGCACTCACCGTACATTTCACCCCACTTATTTCCTTCACCTTAGTGCCACTAGCTTTCATCATACTACTTCTAATGGCAGTCTCTACATCGCTTTCCCAATCGCTCGCCACAGTGCTTTCTATCTTGCCAGTATTCGCATCAAGCTCCACATCATCATTCAGCTTCTCCAAAAGGATCGGCGCAGCAATTCGCTTTGCCTTATTTATTACCCTATTCCAACTAATACTGCTATAATCACTCGTTGCCAATGTAGCTGTAGGATCATCATTATAGAAATAGCCACTCTTTTGCCCAACCTTTCTGTAAAGGATATATCCCTTGTCATGGATA
>JANYEU010000333.1 GCA_025362915.1 Chitinophagaceae bacterium
AATGAATTTATTAAAAGATTTCTGTTGAAGGATTTTATAGACAGTGGGAAAGAGATTGAGATTGAAATTTATTCACCAAAATAGTTGTATTAAAATTTAGCATTTATCACTTTGTCCAATGGCTATATTTGCCAACTTTAAATTTAAGGAATATGCTTAATGTAGGCGTTTTTGGTGTGGGGCATCTGGGGAAATTTCACCTTAATAACTGGAAAGAAATAGCTGGGATAAAGATTGTAGGGTTCTTTGATCCCAATAATGAGATTGCTAAAGACGTGATTGAGAAATACAATATAAAGCGTTTCACAGATGAGAATAAACTGATTGATGCCTGCGATCTGATAGATGTTGTAGTACCTACAGATCATCATTACAACATTTGCATGAGTGCCCTAAGAAAAGGTAAACATGTATTTGTAGAGAAGCCTTTAGCCAATACCATGCAGGAAGCAAAAGACCTGATGCAAATGGCTAAGGAAGCAAATGTAAAGGTTCAGGTAGGACATGTAGAACGTTTCAATCCTGCTTTTCTTGCTTTGAAGGATGTTACCATGAAACCCATGTTTATTGAGGTACATCGCTTGGCACAGTTTAACCCAAGAGGAACGGAAGTAAGTGTTATTCTTGATTTGATGATACACGATATTGATATTGTACTCAGCATTGTAAAAAGCGGTGTAAAGAGTATCAATGCCAGTGGTGTAGCCGTAATGACAGATACGCCAGACATAGCCAATGTGCGTATAGAGTTCAATAATGGCTGTGTGGCAAACCTTACCAGTAGCCGTATCAGTATGAAGAAGATGCGGAAGATGCGCTTGTTTCAAAAGGATGCTTATATAGGAATAGATTTTCTGGAAAAGAAAACTGAAATCATTAAACTTCGCGAAGCAGATGATAAGGATGCGTTCTTCTTCGATTTAGAAACACCCAATGGTACTAAAAGTATCTCCGTATCCACACCAGAAGTGCCAGATGGCAATGCCATCAAGATGGAACTGGAATCTTTTGTAGATAGCATCATCAACAATAAGACAACAGTTGTAAGCGAAATAGATGGATACCTTGCCATGGAGGTGGCCCATCAGATTATTGAAAAGATAACCACTACCAATAGGTTGGTAAAATAGTAACCCATGCTTAAACGCTTTGTTGATGTACTAGTGGCATTGGTGGCTATTGTTTTGCTGTCTCCTCTTTTTTTACTGGTTTTACTAATCACTGCAATTACTTCTAAAGGTGCCATCTTTTATAGGCAAGAAAGGATTGGTTATAAAGGAAAGCCCTTTATAATGTACAAGTTTGTAAGCATGTACCCCGATGCCGAGAAAAATGGTCCTTGTTTATGGATTGAAGGAGATAAACGCCAAACCAAGTGGGGAGAATTTATGCGCAAACGTCGTTTTGATGAATTACCGCAGTTATGGAATATCCTACGTGGAGACATGGGTTTTGTAGGTCCCACACGTCCAGAACGTAAATATTACATTGATAAGCTGGTAAAGATTGCTCCCGATTATAAAACCCTCCTTAATGCCAAGCCAGGTCTTGTTTCCATAGGTATTGTTGAATATGGTTATGCCTCTTCGGTAGAACAAATGAAGGATAGGATGCAATATGATATGCAATACCTCAAAGACACTTCCCCTATCAAAGATTTGAAAATACTGTACAGGGCTTTTTGGAAAGTTATCTTGGGAAGGGGAAAATAACAAGTATTATCTAAAGAACATTGCGGCATTGTGGTTTATCTATTCAAAAACCCGTACTTTGGCTTCATTGTTTTTATAGCTTTTAAATCTCTTTTCAATTAAATTATTGTGCGTAATACCATTCTGATAATACTTTTTATTGCTCTTGCTGCTGTTTCTTTTGGTCAAAAGGGAAATTATTTTCAGCAAAAGGCCAATTATACCATACAGGTTCAACTGGATGATATCCTCAATAGCCTTGATGGTTATGAGAAGATCGTTTACACAAACAACTCTTCCGATACCCTTCATTTTATCTGGTTTCACCTATGGCCTAATGCTTATAAGGATGAAATAACCGCTTTTGGTGAGCAATTGCTGCGCAATGGCCGTACCGACTTTTACTTTAGCAATGATGAAAACAGGGGATACATTTCTCACTTGTCTTTCAAAGTGGATGATGTAAAAGCCGATACCCAACAGCACCCAAAATATGTTGATGTGGTAAAGGTTCTGTTGCCGCAGCCCCTCGCTCCCGGTGCTTCTACTACCATTACCACCCCTTTTCATGTAAAATTGCCTTACAATTTCTCCCGTGGAGGACATATTGCACAGAATTATCAGATATCACAATGGTATCCCAAGCCCGCCGTTTATGATACCAAGGGCTGGCATCCCATTCCTTACCTCGATCAAGGAGAATTTTACAGTGAGTTTGGTAAATATGATGTCCAGATTACGCTTCCTGAAAATTATCTGGTAGCGGCCTCTGGTGTTTTACAAGATTCTATTGAGCAGAAAAAAATACTAGCTATAGCAGCTACCAATCCTGTAAATCAAGCTAGTTATACTTACTATAACAAGCGTATCAATCAGAAAAATGTCAAGACTCCCAAGCTTAAAGAACTTCTTGCACCACGTTCTAAACCTACCAACAAAACCCTTCATTACGTTCTTGATAATGCCCATGATTTTGCTTGGTTTGCCAGCAAACAATTCATTATCCAACACGATACGGTGCAGCTTCAAACAAAAATAGTGGATGTGTATACATACTTCCCCCCTTGGAGTGTAGACCATTGGGATAGCAGCCTCGCCTTTGCCAAGAGCGGTTTGCGCTATTATGATAAACATGTGGGCAGTTATCCATATAGCACCGCAACGGTGGTTAGTGGCCCTCAGGCAATTGGTAGTGGCGGTATGGAATATCCAGCCATTACGCTGATAACTACACAGGATGGCGGTCAGGAATTGGATGCAACCATCGCACATGAGCTTGGCCACAATTGGTTTTATGGGGCTTTGGCAAGTAATGAACGAGACCATGCCTGGATGGATGAAGGCATGAACAGTTACTATGAAAGTTGTTACAGAAGGGCGAAATACACCAACAATTATGCAGAAGACATAGAATCTTCCATTATTAAGAACTTGGAAAACATCCATAAAGATCAACCAATTGACCTCACCAGCGATGCTTTTACATCTACAAACTATGGTTTGTTTGTTTATGTAAAAACTGCGACTTGGATGCGTCAGTTAAGGGAGCAATTGGGGGGCAATGTTTTTGAACAATCAATGAAAGATTACTACACCCAATGGCAATTCAGGCATCCTTATCCCGAAAACTTTAAGCAATCCATCGAGGCTTCCAGCCATCAGAATATTGATAGCCTATACAGTTTATTATTTACAACCGCCGACCAGCGTCCGACAGATAGAACTGAAAAAAGGCCTATCAAATTCAGCCTTATGTTCAAAACAAAGGACACAGACAAGTATCGTTTCATCTCTATGACTCCCATTTTGGGTTATAATGCTTACGATAAACTGATGGTGGGGGCTGCCTTTCATAACTATGCGCTACCCCTTACCAAATTCAATTTTATTGTTGCACCATTGTATGCCACCGGCACCCAAAAGTTCAATTATTATACCCGTGCGTCCTATCGCTTTCTATTAAACAAAGGCTTTCTGGACAATATCAATGTCAATGTTTCTGCCAGCAGTTTCACCTACCAACATGTGGATATTGATTCGCCATATTACGGGCATTTCAATTGGAGTTTTACCAAGATAGACCCCACCATAAGGTTCAATATCCGTAATAAAAACCTATTAAGCACGGTAAAGAGTTTCATTCAGCTGAAAACTTTTTTTATTAGCGAAGGAAATTACAACACTGGCATGAACATAAAAGGAACTGATACTTCGTACTTTAGTAACAGTTTTCAATCTAACAGACATCTGGCACAATTGAGGTTTAATATCGAAGATTATAGGGCACTTTATCCTTACAGTGCGGATTTGACCATTGATGGAAATGAAGATTTTGTACGTGCCGGCCTTACTGCCAAATACTTTTACAATTATCCCCAAGGAAAGGATAAGGGCTTGGATATTAGGTTTTTTGCCGGCAAATTCTTTCACTTGAACAATAATGTTCAGCAATATGATGAGCGATATTATTTAAACCTTACTGGTCCAAGGGGCAATGAAGACTATACATATAGTAATTACTTTGTAGGTCGTACTGATTTGGAT
>JANYEU010000002.1 GCA_025362915.1 Chitinophagaceae bacterium
TCCAAATTATTTTGTAACCCATTCTGCTGATTTTTCTTTCATTTGTTCATTGGTAATATAGTTTCCACTTTCAAAATCCTGCATTCCTTTGTCCAGTTTTAATTGTAACTCATCAGGAAGTGTATCTTTGTCTTTAAAAAGCCTTACATAAGCTAGTTTCAATTCTGCCTCGCTTAGTGTTTGCAGCTTCTCAACTATTTGTGTAAATGTGGGTGATTGTGCTGTTGAAGTCTGTGACATACTATGATTTTATTGCTGCAATTTACCTAATTCCTACCAATGAAATCATTTTAATTAAAAGAAGGATGAAGTATTTTAAAAATTGAGGATTGTCGGGATTATAAAACCCTTTTATCAGAAGTTTAGGATGAATTTACTTACACAAACTGTCTTGCGAATAACCTAACCAGCTTGATTCTTTCATGGAAGATGTGATTTCACAACATTAAAACTGTTGCCATTGATTGTTTCGATTGAAATTTTTAGGTCTTCTTGCCGCTATCTCATCCCAACTTTTATAGGGAAAATCATACTTATGGTCTTTGCTTATGTATTGCCACCAATGCCAGAATTTAAATGGATTCTTCCAAAACAAACGATATATTGTTGTGTCAGCATTTGGATATAACCTTCGTAATGTCACACCTGCAGGTTCAATCTCCCCAGTATGCAAAGAATCTATTTGGGTAAGAGATAAATACATATGATTCGGGTATGAAGTTTCTTTAAACGAACCACACCAATGTGTTAACGTACCATCACCATTACTGTATGCATAATAATCTTGCCCCAAGATGCTGTCTATTATCCAAGATGTAATCGGATTATTCGATATTACGATAAAAATAGTTACAACTATTATCCAAGTTATTATTCTTTTTTTCATATTTTTCTTTTTCTAGTTTATGAATCCTTTCATGGGTCTTTATGGTTAATGAATATATTAACAAATGAAATCATTTTATTCAAAACAATGAATAATTATTTGAAGAACTTGTATATTAATAGAAAAGTGATTCAGGTGCCGTGAACCACAGTTCAATTTCGATAAGATATAATCAGTTCTTTGACTAATGCTATTGCTTTTGTAAAAATATGAATTAAGATTGCGACAATATGAATTCATATTGTCAGAAAAGTTAATCATTTGTAAATAAAGCACATGAATATTTAAACAAAGCAAAATCACTTTGGAGGCGAATAATGTCAGTTTAGGGCAAAGTGATACTATTTTAATACAAAATCAACTCTTTTTGCCATAATGTGAACTTCTTTTGGTGCAATATGAACTAAGATTGCCGCAATATGAATTCATATTTTCGCGTATTTAGTCGTATTGCCAACGAGAGCAAAGCATTAAGTGACAATTGTAAGATAAAAGAAGCCGTCAGAAAGGTAAAACTTCTAGTAGCCTTTGTTTTGAAAACTATTTTGATAATACACTTTTAATTTAGGTTACACCTGAATTGATTTCTTTGGGTACGACACCTTGATCTGCTAAAAACAATATATTTACCCCCAGAAACTCTCGCTTATGAAGCTTACATTCTGGATCAGCCTCTTTCTTATATTCTACACCTATCTTGGTTATGGCATTGTTCTTTTCTTCATGATTAAGGTAAAAAGAATCTTTAAAGGAAAGCCTGTTTTGCCCGGATACGATAACCCTCCAACGCTTACCGTGGTTGTGGCGGCTTATAACGAACAGGATTTTATTGAGCAAAAGATAAAAAACACATTGGCATTAGATTATCCTGCTGATAAGATTCAATACATATTTGTTACGGATGGTTCTTCGGATGATACGCCCAATATTGTCAATAAATACCCACAGATAAAGCTATTACATTCCCCAGAAAGAAGGGGAAAGATAGCCGCCATGCACCGCACCATGCACGAGATTACTACCGATATAGTAGTATTTACCGATGCCAATACCTTCCTGAATAAGCAAGCCTTATTAAACATCAGCCGCCATTATTCTGACCCAAGAGTAGGGGCGGTATCGGGCGAAAAGAGGGTTCAGATAGATGAAACCGCCGATGCAACTGCTGGCGAAGGCATGTATTGGAAATACGAATCGAAGTTGAAAACATGGGATTCTGAAATGTATTCTGTAGTAGGTGCAGCAGGAGAATTGTTTAGCATACGTACCAATTTATACCAGCCGGTGCCGCCAAATGCCATCATAGACGACTTTATGATTTCTATGCTGATTGCAAAAAAAGGATACCGCATCATCTACGAACCAGATGCCTATGCCAGCGAAAACACTTCAGAAAACGTGAGGGAAGAATTGAAAAGGAAGATACGTATTGCTGCGGGAGGATTGCAATCTATCATCTGGTTGAAAGATTTATTACTGCCAATAGAATTCCCATTGTTAAGCTTTCAATACATAAGCCATCGGGTACTCCGCTGGACGATTACTCCCTTTTTGATGATACTTGCCTTTGTGCTTAACTGGATATTGGTATTCACTGATACCAGCATCACTATTCAATTGATATTTTTTGCACAAGCGGCTTTTTATAGCATGTCATTGCTAGGCTGGTATTTTGAAAGCCGACAAATAAAAGTAAAACTACTCTTCATACCCTTTTATTTCTGCATGATGAACTGGGCAGTAATGGCAGGCATTGTCCGTTATCTGAAAGGTAATCAATCCGTACTCTGGGAAAAAGCAGGGAGAAAAAAGTGATAATTTTATATAGTAGATATTAGTTATGAGATATTAATCTTAGCTGACGGATTGTATTTTAATAACTAATATCTCATAACTAACATCTCATAACTAATATCTAAATTAAGGCTTTGCAATTCTTCACAAACATCAATATAAAGTCTCTACAGCCGCCAATTACTTACCATGATAAGTTGATGTTGGTGGGTTCTTGCTTCACGGAACACATTGGCAACTACTTGGAAGAGGTAAAGTTCAGGGTGCTACAAAACCCTCATGGGATACTGTTTGACCCGATCAGTGTTTGTAAAAGCATAGAATCGTACATAGAAAACAGGCAATACACCGAAGACGATTTGTTTTATTACAATGAGGCATGGCATAGCTGGCAACACCATAGCCGGTTTTCGGGAATGGATAAGGATTCTGTTTTGGAAACGATTAATCAATCCCAACAAACAGCACATACCTTTCTACAACAGGCCGATTGGCTAATGATTACCTTGGGGTCATCCTTTGTATATAGACTTGTCGAGAACCAACAGCCTGTAGCCAATTGCCACAAATTGCCTGCACAAACATTTGTAAAACATCTTTCTACGATAGAAGAAACGATTATTGCCTTCGATACCGTATTACACAGGTTATTCCAGTTTAATCCAGATATAAAAGTGATGTTTACCATTAGTCCCGTAAGGCATCTGCGCGATGGTGTGGTGGATAATAACAGAAGCAAGGCGCGGTTGATAGAAGCGGTTCATCATTTGGTAAATAAGTTTGACAGGTTGCATTATTTTCCTGCGTATGAAATAGTGATTGATATATTGAGAGATTACCGTTTCTTTGACACGGATTTGGCACATCCCAATTACGCTGCTACGCAGTTTGTGCTAGAAAAGTTTGCGGAGAGTTGCTGTAGTGAAAGTACTAGAACCACTATGGAGGAGATAAAGAAACTGGTGATTGCAAGGAATCATAAGCCATTTAACCCTAACTCAAATCTCCATAAACAATTTCTGAAAGCACAGCTTGCAAAAGCTGAATTATTTAAGCAACAATTGCCTTATTTGGATTTCAAAAGAGAGATAGAGTATTTTTTAAGGGTATTTTAATATTATTCAAGACTTATTGTCCGCAAGCAAATGCAACGTTATACCTAAAATATTTGTCTTGGTGTCACAGTGGTTTCTTCTTTATAGATTAGAAACTAAGCTATCAAGTACTGTCCCCACGACAATTAGCATTTAAAATTTAGTTTATGGATTCAGTTATTTTCTTTATAATCACTTATGGGTTTTATTTGGCTTTGATGCTTCTGGCCTTAAAATTCTTCGTCTTTCTTTGGTTTGGACCTAGTAAGTTGAGTTTTGTAAAAAAACATTATTTCAGGATATTTGTAAATGATTCTTTCATTTCAAGTCGTGAAAAAGCTAACGTAAAATGGCTTCCTTTCAGAAAAGCACACAATTTTGTTACTATTTCTACGTATACAGTATTTTCATGCTGGTTAATTCTGTCCCTACTCATTCGTTTCGTTACTCATAAATGGTAACGTGGATACTACAGTAGACACAATATAAATACTCAATTCATAAATCTTCTTTAATCTTATTTTTCAATTTTATTTACAGCAGTTTTCATGGGTGCAATTACTATGTCACCCGTTGTTATAACAGAAAATAATTTTTAACCTTTAACTCCTATATTTGCCGCTCTAATTTTTAAATCTAGATGCAAAGTAAATTTTCTAAAGAGACGTACATGTATTGGTACGAGTTGATGCAACTCATTCGCCAATTTGAATTAAAGGCAGAAGAGATGTATAAAATGGCGGGTAAAATACGCGGGTTCTTCCATGCGTATATTGGTCAGGAAGCCATTGCTGCCGGGTGTATGACTGCTACCACCCAGAACGATCCGTATATAACTGCCTATCGTGACCACGGTTTAGGATTGGCCAAAGGGATTACAGCGAATGCTGCCATGGCAGAATTGTATGGCAAGGCAACCGGTTCTTCTAAAGGAAAAGGAGGAAGTATGCACTTCTTCAGTAAAGAAAATAAATTTTTTGGAGGACATGGTATTGTTGGTGCACAGATAGGTACTGGTGCAGGATTGGCTTTTGCCGAAAAGTATAAGGGTACAGATAATGTAGTCCTTTGTTTTTTTGGTGATGGTGCCTCTAGGCAAGGTATTCTTCATGAAACCTTTAATATGGCAATGCTTTGGAAATTGCCTGTAGTCTTTATATGCGAAAACAACCATTACGCAATGGGAACTTCAGTAGAAAGGACTAGCAACGTGGTTGACATTTATAAATTAGCCGATGCCTATGAAATGCCTGCTGATAAGGTAGATGGCATGGTGCCGGAATTGGTACATGAAAGTGTTGCCCGTGCGGTAAAACGTGCAAGGGAGGGAGATGGTCCTACACTTTTGGAAATGAAAACATACCGTTACAAAGGACACTCTATCAGTGATCCCCAAAAGTATCGTAGTAAGGATGAAGTGGATGAATACAAAGAACAAGACCCAATTACCCGTGTACAAAAAACTATTCTTGATAACGTGTATGCTACCCAAGCTGAATTGGATGCTATTGACAGTAAAATAGCTTTCTTGGTTGATGAAAGCGTGAAGTTTGCCGAAGAAAGCCCTTGGCCAGATGATAGCGAACTATTGAAAGACGTTTACATGGATCAAAACTATCCTTTTATAGTTGACTAATAACCCAATTTAAAATAATAAATTAATAAGATTCTCAGAAAACAAATAAAGATGAGTGACAAACAGGTTGAATTGCCAGTATTGGATATAAGTAAAGATGATTTTTCATTAAAAGTACAAGGGTTCTTTCAAAAATTCGGAAGGCAATTTATTATAGGGATTACGGTTGTTGTAGTTGTTGTGGGTGGGTTTTATGCTTACAAGGAATTTATAGTAAAGCCAAAAGAACAAAAAGCGGCCGAGCTAATGTATAAGGCGCAACAATATTTTTCACAAGATAGTTCTAAGAAAGTATTGGATGGTGATGAGTCTTCAAAGGGTGTTTTATATATTCTTAGTAATTACAGCGGTACAAAATCTGCAAATCTGGCTAAGTATTATGCTGGCGTTAGTTACCTTAAATTAGGTCAGTTTGATAAGGCAATAGATTATTTGAAAGATTTTAAGACAGATGCCAAGCAGGTTCAAATGGTGGCTTATGGGTGTTTGGCTGATGCTTTGGCAGAAACCGGAAAGAAAGAAGATGCTGTAGATTACTATCAAAAAGCTGGAACTACCTTTGAAAAGGATGAGAGTATTTCCGCAGAATATTTATTCCGTGCTGGTTTGTTGAGTGAAACCATTGGTAAGGCCGAAAAGGCACTAGCATTTTACAAGGACATCAAGGAAAAATATCCAAAAACAGAAAAAGGTTCTCAGATTGATAAATATATCAATCGTCTAAATGTAGTAAAACCTGATTTATAATATGGCATCAATAGGAAATAACGCATTGTACAAAGGCATCCCCATTATAAAGGATGCCTTTGTAGTTATAGTTAAAACGGAATGGAATAGCCACATAGTTGATAAACTGGAAGAGGGGGCAATCACTGTTTTTAATGATAATAATGTAGAATATAAAGTGATTACAGTTCCGGGTGCTGTTGAGATACCGTTTGCCATTAATTGTTATCAAAAGGAATCTTCCCAAAAGGCAAGTGCATTCATTGCTTTTGCAACGATAGTAAGAGGTGATACCCCACATTTCGATTATGTGTGTCAGGCTGTTACAGATGGTATTGCCACATTGAATTTACAACTGGATGTACCTGTTATATTTGGGGTACTTACGGTGGAGACTGAGCAACAGGCCATTGAACGTGTAGGCGGCACTCATGGGCATAAAGGAGAAGAAGCGGCAGTGGCAGCTATAAAAATGATTGCCTTGAAAGAATCTTTCAAAGTATAAAAAATAAATGATTGCAAATGAATGTACAGCTATTTATTCCTTGTTTTATAGACCAGCTATTTCCACAGGTTGCTTTCAATATGGTTAAGGTATTGGAAAAGGCAGGCTGTACTGTTAGCTATAATGATAACCAAACCTGCTGTGGCCAACCGGCATTTAATGCTGGTTATTGGCAGGAAAGCAAGGACGTATGCAATAAGTTTATGCAAGACTTTAGTGGTGCAGATTATATTGTGGCACCGAGTGCAAGCTGTGTGGGCTTTGTTCGCAATTACTACCCTAAATTGTTCGATACTGCCTCTAACAATAAGGTAGCGCTGGAAATAGGTAAAAGAATATTTGAATTCAGCGAGTTTCTTGTCAAGATATTGAAAGTAGAAGACTTTGGAGCCACATTTAATGGTAAAGCCACTTATCATGATAGTTGTGCCGGACTGCGTGAGTGCCACATCAAACAAGAACCCCGCACTCTTTTGAACAACGTAAAAGGATTGGAGTTGGTAGAAATGCATGATGTAGAAACCTGTTGCGGTTTTGGTGGTTCGTTCGCTGTTAAGTTTGAACCGATAAGCATTGCCATGGCTGATCAAAAGATTACCAATGCACAAGAAACTCAAGCCGAATATATAATCAGTACCGATATGAGCTGCCTGATGCATATTGATGGACGATTGAAGAATATAGGAAGCAATATCAAGGTATTACACTTGGCAGATGTGCTTGCAGTAAATTTATAATTTTAGTTGCAGGTTACCAGTTATTGGTAACCTGCAACTGGTAACTCATATTCATAACTCATAACTTTCATTTCTTATGGCTTACTGGCTGATTAAATCTGAACCCTTTAAATATAGTTGGCAGAAATTTCAAGAAGAAGGCCGTACGTTCTGGGATGGGGTGCGTAACTATCAAGCGCGTAATAACCTGAAAGCGATGAAGGAAGGTGATTTGTTGCTTTGGTATCATAGCAATGAAGGAATGGAGATAGTGGGCATAGCAAAGCTGGTGAAAGAAGCATATCAGGATCCAACTACTGATGATGCAAACTGGGTGGTTGTGGATGTGTCACCTTATAAAACCCTTACTAAGCCTGTTTCATTAGCACAAGTAAAATCAGATTCAAGGTTAACGCAGATGGCTCTAGTGCGTTTGGGAAGATTATCCGTACAACCCGTAACCAATGAGGAGTGGGATATTATTATGCAGCTTTCTGAAACAAACAACTAGAACTTTGCCTCGTTATACTAAATGCTGTTGAACAGTTAAGCGTCGCCTTTCTTTTAGATTTTTAAAGTGTTTGGGTGTTAATCCGGTTATTTTCTTGAATTGAGTAGATAAATGAGCTGCACTACTGTAGTTTAATCTATCAGCAATCTCTTGTATAGAAGAATCCTCCATCATAATCAATTCCTTTATGCGTTCAATTTTCATGGAAATTAAATACTGAGTTATTGTTACCGCCTGTACTTCGGCAAAAAAGGTGGCTAGGTAGTTATAGCTGTAATTAAGTTCTTCGCTTAGTAATACTGAAAACTTTTTCAAAGGCTTTTGATCGGAGTGATACACATGATCCACCATTACCAATCTTATCTTTTCAAGCAATATCCCATTTTTGTTTTCCAATAATTCCAACCCAGCCTTTCTAATCTTTTTGTTAATTGCTTCTTTCTCTTCATCCGTAACATTCCTTTTTATTATAGCTTCTCCCAAATCAACCCTTATGGTTGCTATATTCAGTTCGTCTAAGGCTTCCTGCACTATTATTTTGCAACTTTCGCAAGCCATGTGTTTTATGTAAATCTTCATACTTGATATTCGCTTGTTTATCCTATTCAGCCAAAAGTTAGCTAAAGGGCGAGCCAATGAAGATAGACATTAATTTGCATTGTGTTAAAAAAAAGTAAATAAGCATCAGTTATCCTACTATGCAGCTATGCGTTGCAATAATATTTTGCAAGGGATAGATGAAGTTATTTTTACATGATGACTTTCATATAAAGGAATACTCAATACACTTCCTGGTACAAGTGAGTGAACCTTAGAGCCAATGGTAATGTCGCAACTACCTTCTACAATTAAAAACTTCTCATATTCCTCGTGGTGTACTTCTTGGGGAGCCAAATCCTTAATCCAAACTATTACCGTAGTAGCTTCTGGTGTAAAGCCAATTATTTTTGCATGAATATCTGTCACCCCTTCTGGTAGCACCATATCTGGTCTATCCAACCATTCAGCATAGTCGCTTATCAGTGATTTCTCGTTTAGAATTGGTGGGAATGTAGGTAATTCTCCTTTTTCAAGTCTATCCATGTAATCAATTGTTGCCATCACAAAAGGCTTCACAGTAGAAGCAGGAGTAATTGGGTTTGCCATTGCAAAGTTTTCCAAACTTTCGCCAAATGCATCTATGGCAGCCTTTACTTCGGTTTGTTTGATAGCCATATTTTCCACTTCCACACATTCTTCTGGCGAGGCAATGCCCAAAACATACATTTCAATAATCCCCGATTCAATATATGCACTTATGTCTATCATGCGGTTACTGGTTCATTTAATAAATTAATTACTCTTTTCAACCCTTCTATCAGTTCAACTAAGGGGATTGCCAACTTTGTAGCAGCTTCGGGCAATGTGAAGCCTTTAAAATAAATAAGTTTTAATGCTTGCTTCTCAATCTCAGATATAAAAAGTGTTTTGTTTTCAGCGTAGTGTAGCGATAGTATAAAATGCTCTACCTTCTCGCTGTATATTTCTTTGTGCAGGGTTTCTATTTCACATTCACAGGCTATTTTATTGCATCTAAGCAAATCAATGGTGATGGTTCTTGTAATGCGTAGCATCCAAGTAAATAATCTTTCTTTGGTAGTATCGTAGGTTGCTTTTCTATGCCATATTTCGGTAATTACCTTCTGGAAAATAACTTCGGAAACACTTTCATTAATCACCATCCGCTTTATAACGCCTAGCAATGATGGTGCATACTTATCGTAGAGTATAGTAAAAGCATGTAAACTATCCTGTTGGATAATCTCTTCCATGCTTTGTTCTGTATCGTAACTAAGGCTTTCTGCCATAATAAGAGGTTGTTATGCTATTTGGAAAATCGAAAGTAGTTTATTTTCTACAATGCCATGCTTTTATAATCCACTAAAGCAAAAAGTGCAGATGCCATGTAAGCGGGAGCTGCACTTTTGTAAGAAGTCTTATTTAAACGTATTTCAGTTACAAACCTATATTTGCTCCATTGTTACAAGTTTTAAATTTCTGGAAGGAAAATATTAGAAAAATAAATGAATGGGTTAATGTGGGCACCTATTCTAGTTTTTTCTGCCGATATCTTATCTAATAAGGTATTCAAATCCAACAACTCTTGCTCTGCTGCCGAGAAGTCTGCACCAGGATCCAAAGTTCTATTTCTTTCCAGTTCACTCTCCACTTGTCTTTTAGCAATATTCAATGCATAATAGGCAATCGTAATCTCATCATCTTGTAGTTTCATAACTTTTATTTATAAATTCCTTGTAGGGTATGCTACCATGGCCTTGCACGTTTTCCATATTTGCGCAGCTACATTTCAAATATACGCTATAAAGAATGAAACACAAGGAAACTATCTCAGCGAATCCACACGCGATACGCGTGCGGTGGCCCTAGAAGATATTAGCGATTGACGTAGACTAGCTGGGCTCAAGCCTTAGTGGTTAATACCGGTAAGATTGTCTTCTGATAAAAAAGTTTCCATTTTGTTTATTTTTAGTTGAATCTAATTAGATGCAAATAGAAAGCTTCAAACGTGGTGTTCTTATCATCCACTTCAATCGTCTCATCCTCTCCACCATTGCCTATCACATTTATTTGATATTTAATAACCTTATCACCAACTTTAAGGTCTTCAAGCTGTTCTTTAGTTGTTATTCTAATTCACTTCACTTTATTTAGTTTACAACAAAATACTAATAATGGCGTTAGAGTGCAATTCTTATTCCAAGCTGATTTATTAAAATATCACTGTGCTGTAATGGTTATAGGCTTGTTGTTTAGTTTAACTTTTAAATAGTAATTATGTAACAATTTGTTATTATTATGTAACACTTATGTAATACTAATCCCCCAACTTTGGCATTAAATTTTATATAATGAACAATAGTTTACTCGAAAATATTTACGATACCTACAGTCCGATGCTTTACGGCATTGCCCTAGAGATTTTTGATACAGAATTGCAGGCAGAAGCTGCATTGATAAAAACCTTTAAACTATTTTACAAAAAGCATTTGACAAGTGCAAAATGCCCAGGCACTTTTGTAATACTATTAAAACTTATTATAAAAACCGCCATAGAAGATGGCTTTATTAATTTAAAATCCAATAAATCATTGAGACTATTTGAGAATAAGAGAGTAATGGAATATCTTTTTCTACAACAAAAAAACTTATCCTGCTATTGCGATGAAAACAATCTAACCTATACACAAGGGCTGAAATTGATACAGCAAGAGTGCAGTTTATTTAATAGATTGCCTGAAGCCGCCATTGTTTGATACACTACGTAACAGTTCTCTCACTCTCTTACACCTCTATTATATATACACCTCCCCCCATTTCGCCCTCCAAAACGCAATTATTGCCAGATTAGTGCCTGTTTATTCTTGAAAAAGTGACCTTATTTTTTAATAAGGTCTGTTTATTCTTCAAAAACACACCTTCCAAAAGTATAAGGTGTGTTTTTTCTTGCAAAAAGTGACCATGTTTTTTTATAAGGTCTGTTTATTCTTAAAAAACACACCTTCCAGAAAAATAAGGTGTGTTTATTTCTGTCATATTTGGATTAATAAAAGAATAAATCAGCTATTTATCAAATAAATGGGATAAATAATTTGGAATTGTCAAATGTTTGGTATATTCATCGCGTTGTTTTAAATGATTATCGTTTTTATTACGTTATTACTCTACTAAGCAAAAGTGTAGCCGCAACAAGGGATATCGCGATGGTTGGTTAAATGTTTTTAAATCATTTTTTCATCGCGTTAAATCTACTTGTCATGGGTACTGTTATCAATCGTCCAAATTCTATCATCGGTCGCCAAAGGGCAATAAATAAAGCAAAAACAAAGCTGGATAGTGTACTTACTGCCAATAGTGTACTTTCGGTAAATACTACCGACCGTCTTAATCGACTCTTTATAAATTATAATGCGGGCATAGCCGCCATTGCCGCCGCACTTTAAATTTACAATTATGGGAAGTTATAGCATGCCAGTTTGCCATTTTGAACAATATAAAGACCTTAATCTTTCCCGCGATGAAATGTATGATATGGAAAGAAAGAATCATCCAGAAGAAAAAACCCGCCTTTTACTATTACAGGCCACAGAATGTTTTTCAAATCCACCCAAACATGATAAATGTATTGAGGTTTGTAATATCTTGATAGAAGAATGTAAGGAACCAGAGCCTTTGAAGATGGCTTATTGGTTTGCGGGGTTATTGTATGATGAGGATAAAAAAGATTATGCAAAGGCGTTGGATTATTACATGAAAGCTTTGGAACTGGAACCCGACTTTGCTAACTGTATGCTATCTATTAGTGGTGTATATAAAAAGGAAAAGAAGTGGGCAGAAGCAATAGAATGGGCAACGAAGGCGCAGCAGGATGAAGACTATGCCACGGAAGCAATAGAGTTGATGGGTGATATACAACTGGAAAGTAAAAACTATGATGCTGCCATAGAACGGTACGAACAATATCTTAAACTAGAGGAGCCAACATCTACCATACTCTGCAATCTCGGCATCGCTTATGTGCATAAACTGGATTATGCGAAAGGGAGGAAAATATTTCACGAAGCAATGGAATTGGATCCGGAGAACGAATACATCCCTTATTACATTGGACAATGCTGGCAGGAAGAAAGTGATTTTTATAGGGCAATGGATTTTTATACCAAAGCCTTGGTATTGCATCCAAACATGCCCGAAGCACATAATAACATAGCCAAACTATACTACGATCATGAAGGAGACTACAAAGGGGCAATAGGCTATTTGGAAAAGGCCGTGGAAGAAGCAACCGAGCCGCTGGCGGAAAACATGATGCTGCTGTACCAAAACCTAGGGAAGTTGCACAAGCAAATGATGAATACAGAAAAATCAGACTATTTCTTCCGTAAATGGTATGAATGTCAAGGATTGGAAATGTTGTGGGACTTAGGTCATGGCAAGTCTGATTTTGATGAAGGGGATGAAGAGTAAGATGGTAATGTATAGTGGGATTGATTAATTAAAATATTGTAAAGAATACCAGTAATCTTCCAATTTATTAGTCGGTGCAGGTTGCCACTATTGCATCCAAGAACCATTATTTCGAGTATATATCCTATTATTGCAAAATGAAATTGTTCTTCATACGTTATACTAAGATTTTATTTATCCAGTTAAGGCTGCACGTTGTTTTTGGTATATTCACTGGCTTATTGGATAATCTTTCTTACCTGACCAAATTCTCTAAATGGGTTGCTGAAAACAAAGGCATTACTTATAATGATTTTCCTAGCAATTGGGATTACTTTAAACGTAACAATTTTTATAAGCATGTATTTGAAGCAGAAAAACTTGATGGCGAGATAAACTACATGGAGTTTGGTGTTGCTGATGGTTATTCTTTTAAAGTGTGGCTAGACCAAAACAAACACCCAGACAGCCGATTTTATGGTTTTGACACGTTTGATGGATTACCGGAAGATTGGGGCGTATATAAGAAAGGATATTTCTCTACCGATTTTAAAGTTCCTGTAATAAACGATAGCAGAGGTAAATTCTACACAGGACTATTTCAGCAAACCATACCAACTTTTGTAAAAGAATTTAATCCTAACAAAAGGAATGTATTGATGATGGATGCTGATTTGTATTCCTCTACCCTATTTGGATTAACATCATTGGCACCATTCCTTAAAAAGGGAGACATCATTTTTTTTGATGAATTCGTTGTTCCTACACATGAGTTTAAGGCTTATCTGGATTTTATACAATCATATTATTTCAAGCTAGAGTTGATAGCTGCTGCAAATAATTATTACTTTGTAGCTTTTAAAGTTGTTTAATCTTTCATAATTAAAATAAAAAACAATGCGAAAATTTCTATTACCTACTTGCCCTTGTTTATACAGGCAATGCACAGACATGTGCCAATAGTTTGGTTATTAGGGCCGTTGCCGATAGCAATGTGTTTAAGCAGGCCATCATTAATATTAATTATGCTAACCAGCCGGCTACCGGACCTTATGGATTATCAGAAATTGAATCTTTGGGATGGACAAATAGTTCCTCTGGCTTTCCTTCTTGGATTCAAAGAACCTTGTTCCAATACAACCTTAGTGCAATACCTAAGAATGCAGTTATTACAAGTGCAAAGCTTTATTTATACGCCAAGACAGTTGGACTTAGTAATGGTAATTTGCAGGATCCCACATTTGGTAGTGCTAATACTTCACTCCTACAAAGAGTTGCCGCTCCATGGAATATGAGTACTGTAGGATGGGGTACACAACCAGCAACAGTTACTGATGCTACACAGAAAACATTGGCACAAAGTGCAAGCCTTGCCCAAAACTATGTGATAGACATGACGGACTTTGCACAGCTTTGGGTAAATAAGCCTGATAGCAACTATAGTGTTTTGCTTAGATTACAAACCGAAAAGACATACAACAGTATGATATTTAACTCTTTTGGTGCAGTAGATTCCTTAAAACCACGCTTGGAGATTTGTTATACAGTACCACTACCAATCGCTTTGGTTTCATTTAGTGGAAATGTTGCAAACGATTTGGTGAACCTAAACTGGATATCCAATGATGCAAACAATGCTTATACCACAATAGAAAGAAGCTACGATGGAGTTAACTTCTCTGCTGCAGGTTCTGTAAAGGGTAACGGTGGAATAGGTGCCAATAAATATACATTTACTGATAAGCCATCCGCTGCAACAAAGGTTTATTACCGTTTGAAGTTGATAAGCAAGGATGGCAGCTACAACTATAGCCAAACTATTACGATGGTTACCAATAACAGTTTAAAAGTATTGACTGCTGATGTATATCCTAACCCGGTTCGCAGTACAGATGTAAGCGTAAGCCTTTATTTATTGAAGGAAGATGCGTTGACCATCCGCGTATTCGACATTAACGGAAAGATGGTTTACACACAGAAAGTACAAGGGCAAAAAGGATTTAGTACGCTATCTATCCCTGCGTTTAAATACCTAAGTGCCGGCACTTACACAGTAAATATTATCAGCAGTACAGATGTGGTGAATAAGAAAGTGGTGAAACTATAATTACCATAGATTTATAAAATTGCGGGTTCGATTTAAGTTCCTTCAATTACATTTACAGCCCCTCAATACAATATGAAACTACTTCACATTGTATTGGGGGGCAACTTTTTAGCAGCATACTATGGCAAACATCCGGAAACAGGCAATTACATCAAGCATTCTTTTATACATTGGTTTCGGCATTGGGGCAATAAACATTTACCTCTATACCAAAAACGGAACCTTTACGGAAGCACAATTTGGACTGACGCGTTTGTTTTTCGATTTCTCTACCAATATATATGCATTCGCCAGTCTTGGTGCCATTTCGGTCATTTACAAATTCTATCCTTATTATAAAGATAACCTACCCGACAGAGAAAATGATTTGGTTACCTGGGTATTGTGTGCCGCACTGATAGGCTTTATATTGGTTGTTGGCGTAGGCATCATCTACCAACCATTTATGATACGAAAGTTTAGCAGGGGATCGCAATTGTTTCTCGACTATTACTTCTGGATATTTCCTTTCGGTTTAGGACTACTATTATTTACTGTACTAGAATCACTTGCCTGGGTGATGCAGAAAACGGTATTCACCAACTTTCTAAAAGAGACCGTATTACGCATATTTACCTCTGCGCTTATTGCCCTTTACTACTTTAAACTAGTAACATTTCCCGTATTTATCTATCTTTTCTCTGGCTTATACCTGGCTATCTTTTTAATACTATTAATATATATTGTTCAGCAAAAGCGATTCTATCTATGCTTTAAGGTAAGCAGGGTAACCAAGAAGTTTTGGAAAAAGATGCTATGGATGCAAGGATTGATGTTTAGCGGAGTCATCATAAATGCTCTCGGTCAAACGGTGGATGGTATTTTTATTGGAGGATTGGTAAACATTAGTGCTGCGGGTATATTTACGCTGGCGCAATACATGGCAAACTTGGTGCAGATACCGCAACGTAGTTTGCAAGCAATAAGTGTAGGCGTACTATCGCAAGCATGGAAGGACAAAGATTTGGTAGAAGTAAACAGGATATATACGCGGAGCTGCATAAATATGTTGCTGGCAAGTTTGTTTATTTATGGTAATGTAGTGCTGAATGCAGCTGGAACAATACATGCCTTCAACCTTAAGCCAATCTATTTAGAGGGAATAGATGCCATGATAATACTGGGATTGGTACGTATTATAGATGCCGGCACAGGCGTAAATGGAATGGTGATACTTACCTCTTCCCGTTGGCGTTTTGATTTTTTTAGCGGACTGATATTGATTGTATTGATTCTGCCTACCAACTATTTCCTGATCAAAGAATATGGCATAATAGGTTCTGCGTATGCACAACTTATTTCAATGAGTGTTTATAATTATATACGTTTTGAGTTTATTAGAAGGAAGTTTAAGATGCAGCCATTTGATGGCAAGACAGTGCTTACCATATTACTTACGGCTGCTGCATTTGGCATTGCCTATTGGGTGGGAGGTTACTTTATACGTTGGGAAGCCATTATAGTTAAATTTATCATCTTTTCTGGCTTGATGATAACAGGTATTTTTACTTTTAGGCTATCGCCAGATGCACACCAGCTTTGGGATAAGGTGAAACTAAAGTTTAGCTAACTATAACATATCTCTGGTACAATTTAATTGTGGATTATTCTTCCACTTGACTAATACTTTTAAAATTATCTTCGCATCAAACAACCACAACATGAAAATAGGCATATTGGGAGGAGGGCAACTAGGCAGAATGCTTTTACAGGCGGGCGTAAACTATGTAGTAGAAACGCATGTATTGGAGAATGACAGCGAATGCCCTGCCGCGCATTTATGTAATCATTTTACAAAAGGAGATATTCAAGACTTTGACACAGTTTATAACTTTGGAAAGGGACTAGACGCCATCACCATAGAAATAGAAGCGGTAAATGTTGATGCCCTAGACAAGTTACAAAAAGAAGGAGTGCGGGTGTACCCCTCTCCTGCCACACTACGGATTATAAAAAATAAGATACTACAAAAGCAATTTTATAAGGACAAGGAGATTCCTACTGCTGAGTTTGTAATTACAGAACAAGCCAGCGACCTAAACAAACATATATCATTTCTACCAGCAGTACATAAGCTTGGCGAAGGAGGCTATGACGGAAAAGGTGTACAGATACTTAAAGAAAAAGATGATATAGAAAAAGGATTTAACGCCCCCTCAGTATTAGAGAAATTAGTACCAGTACAAAAAGAAATTGCAGTTATTGTAGCCATGAATGACAAAGGCGAGACTGCCATTTATCCTCCTGCCGAAATGGTATTTGATGTACGTTATAACCTATTAGATTACCAATTATCTCCGTCAAGACTAGTTAAGGAAGTATTATGGAAGGTGGAAGCTATTGCTTTTAAGGTACTAAGGGAACTAAAAAGCCCCGGCATCTTTGCAGTAGAGCTTTTTGTAGATAAGAATAATGATGTGCTGCTAAATGAAATAGCACCTAGGGTGCACAATAGCGGACATCATACAATAGAAGCAAATTATTGCAGCCAATACGATATGCTATGGCGCATAATGCTACAACTCCCATTGGGCAATACTGCCGCAATACTGCCTTCCTCCTTGGTAAACCTAGTTGGTGCAGAAGGATATACAGGGAAAGTAACTTATCGTGGCATGGATGAGGTATTAAAACTAGGAAATACTTTCATACATCTTTATGGCAAGGCGAATACAAAACCAGGACGTAAGATGGGGCATGTAACCATTCTTGGCAATGATTTTACAGAACTCACCCACACTGCACATAAAGTAAAAAACTTGTTGCAAGTAATTAGTGAATAACGCTGACTTGAAATCCCAAGTCTTTTACTATTTACTCATAAATGCCCTATCCACCACCTTTCTTGCAAGTCTATATACCAAATAAGCCCCCAACGGTGCTACAACAACATCTATGGTATAATGTACATGCTGTATCAAAACCAAGATACCTATTGCAAATGTAGAACATAGGGCAAGTATCTTATCTCCTCTTTTATTAAAGCATAAAAACATTAAAAACATGGAAGAAGTATGTCCCGAATAGAAAAGGTCTTTTGTAATGAATGTCCCATGATAGAATTCGTTAGATAATGGGTCTTTTAATAAAATTAAATTTATCGGCGCATCTAATGGAACGAGAGAAATAGTAATCATTCTAGATAATGTTAACAGAAGAAAACCCCATACAAATAAAATAAACAGGTAGGGGGTTTTAAAACTACGTACTATCAATAGAAGTGCAGTTCCCCAGATAAAGGTAAAGATAGGAATTGATAGGTTGAGAGTAGGAAGCCATTCAAGTAAAATGTCATTCAATACAATACCATGTCTCTTTTCTATGACATCGAAAAAAGTTGGCAGGACTGACAATAGGCAAGCAATTAAAATAAATCCAACTATCAAAGTAAACTTTACAGACCGTTGTGCCAATGATTTTTTCCAAGAAATAGTATAAAACGACTCGCTCATAAAGGCTAAAAATAATAGATTATGACAACCTGCAAGATTTTTTTTATGTTTAAAACCACCAATCCCTTTAATAAAATGTTATTCTATTTGTTTTATTGAAGGATAACCCGCAAATTTGTATTTGCTTTTTAAAAAATCTTTGAGCCCTTTGAGTATAATGGTAAATAAAAAATGGAATTCAGACTTTCAGTTAGGGGATAGTTTAACAGACGAACAGCTCTCTTTTTTTGACGAGCATGGCGTAATCGTGTTCAGGAATTTTCTCCCAAAAGAGAAAGTTGCGACTTGTATAAGTGAATTGAAACGAATAGAAAAACAATGGATAGAGGAAGGTAGGGAAAAGGTAAATGGCATTCCCCTTAAGCATGGTAAGGATGATGAAGGTAATACCACCATCCAACGCTTATGCTTTTCTTCACTCTATAGTGATGCTTTACATGATTTGTTGCAAGAACCTAAATTACAATTGCTCTTCTCTCTTTTAGGTTCTTATGAAGGTAGGATTGGCGAGAATGAGAAGGACGGGCTTGTTATTAATAACTATATCAATACCACCAATAGTGCCTTTAGCAAGATGGGATGGCACACAGATAGTCCGCGTGATTTGTTTTTGGGGCAGAAAATAATGCCGATGCTAAATGTAGGCATCCACTTGGATGAGTGCCTGTTTGAAAACGGTGGTTTAAGGGTATTGCCTGGTACGCATAAACAAAACATCATCAAACTGCTTTTCGGTAAAAAATATTTTATTGATAATAGCAACGACCCTAAAGAAATAGGTTTCGACATGTTTGCAGGAGATCTCTCTGTACATGATGGAAGACTATGGCATAGGGTAAAACAATCTCCTTTGTTTGGCGAGCCTAGTAGGCGCAGGGTTATGTACGTACCAATTATTACCGGAAAGCACAAACCTAAAGGTGATCATAGTAAAACTCCACTATATCATAGGATAGGCAAGGTCATTAAGTAAATAATTCAAAGCATTAGTATATACAAATTGGAAGTATTGATTCAATCAATACTTCCAATTTTGTTTTAGCACATTTGCAACTATATGAAGTTGATTCACAAATAGCTTCCTTAAAGCATCAAGAACAATATTTAACAACGTAATTTAACATCATCATAATCGATTATTAACCTGATAATAAGCTCATTTACTTCTTTAATTGACAGAATCAGGCGTTTATCCAGCAATATAAGCCACTAATAAAGTTGACTTAATGATTAAGTCGACCTTATAAGTTGCCTAATCTGCTAAATGAGGAACTAATATTGAATGATTAGAGGCTTACTTTGTTGATAAGATTTATATTTTGCTGTCTTAGTCATCTTATCGATTAATTACTATCCGATTATGATATTCTCTACCAAACATTTATATAAGACAGAGAGGTCTATTTAAAAACTGATTATTAAATGTTCTATTGATTGTTTTCAGCATACAATATCAGCCATAGTAAGTGGAGAGTATCAATGATTTTTTTAAGCAATTAAGGGATAATAACAGTAGGATATACACCGCAAGAAACATTTACCGAGTAGTTGAAATCATTACTGCCGTATAACTGCTTAACCTCTACAGTATGATTACCCCCCTCAACCTCTGGAATTGTAATGTTAGAGTTTCCTGATAAACTGTTATAAACAAGGTATCCATCCAGATATACGTCATAGGGATTGTTTGAATCATTTTCTACTTTTATCTTGCCAACTACATTAAGTTTTATAGGATCATATTCATTCAAAACTTGTGGTTCCAATAATGATGTAATGTGGTTATTACTATAATAGTTATCTAAGCATCCAATTTCCACAGAATAATAATAATATAAACCAGTTGAAAGGTTCGAGAAATATAGGTAGCCATTTTGGTCAGTGTAGGTTTTGGCTACAGCATTTTTATAGGTTAGATAATCTGATTTTGATTGATACAATGTTACTAAGGCGTTAGGTAGCGCATAACCCTGATCATCAAGTACAAGAATTCTTAATTGTGTAGGTGTTGGTACTTCCTTAGTACAAGAATTAAACAAAAACAAAAAGGAACATGCGATGATGATTTTAATAAAATGATTCATATCAAATAATTTGTACAATAATAAACAAACTTCTGTGAGAAGCACTATAAAAATGATACCAAGATTTACTAACCCATTTCATGGGCAAACTTTGCTCTGATCATTAATTCTAAATATGAGTTTCCTCTTTAATGATTCAATTTCATCAGTCAATCAAAAGTCTTAGTTAGGTTATAAAAAACTATTCAATAGTCCCCTTTAATCTTGGTGCGCCTATTCAAGACCACTGTTCACCTTATGGTAAAATCTCCTAAGAGACCGCCATTTATTTCCATTGCTTTCAATGGTTTCTTCGTAACCGTTGCCGGTAACGATACCGGAGTTTTTTTGAGAAATAAGAAAACAGAGACCTATTTTTATCCCGTAAAAAGTGTGATTTAATGATATTGTAGGTCTATTATCTAGACAGGCAATCCTCAATCATCCCACTTAAAGCTTGTTGGATAGTAAAAAATGTTGCCATAATGAAAAAAACGCTCGGTATTGTTTTTAGTGTATTAATTCTCCTGTTATTCTCTTCGCTCAAGGAGGTGAATGCCCAGCAAGTAAAAGTATCCGGTATCGTTAAAGATACCACCGGTGCTGCTGTACCGGGAGTGAGTATTTCTTTAAAGGGACAAAGTAACATTGGCGCCATTACAGATGTGAAGGGACATTATAGTATTAATGTACCCAATTCAAAATCCATTTTGGTATTCACTTCCATAGGTTTCATGAATACGGAAGCCAAAGTGGGTAATCGCACCAATATTGATTTGCAACTTACCCCCGGAACTTCTAACCTTGACGAAGTGGTAGTGATTGGATATGGCACCCAAAAGAAAAGGGATGTTACGGGAGCGATTTCTTCTGTCAGTGCCAAACAAATTGGCGAAAGGCAGGCCACCGATGTGCTTGATGCTTTGCAAGGACAAACGCCGGGCGTACAGATAGCACAGGAATCTGGCAGGCCGGGTGCGGGAAGTTCTATCCGCATTAGGGGAACTGCCACTTTTGAAGGTGGTGTAGAACCTTTATATATAGTAGATGGAGCACAAGGCGTAAACATAGATGGTATTAATCCTGCCGATATAGAGTCGATAGAAGTACTGCGCGATGCCGCTTCGGCTGCCATATATGGTTCCCGTTCTGCCAATGGCGTTATTATTATTACAACAAAAAGAGGCAAGGATGGAAAACCAAGGGTAGAGTTCAGGACTTTAACCAGTATTGCTAAAATAGCCCATAAAATACCAGAAGCAAATGCTGCCGATCAGCATTATCTAAGTTCCATTAGGGGTATTGCGCCAGGTTCATCGGGGATAGACACGTTGAATCCTTCGTTTAATGCCGATAATAACTATCAGGATTTATTAACCCAAACTGGCATGAGAAACCAAGTTGATTTTAGTGTGAGCGGCGGTAGCAAGCAATTAAATTATTTTGGGAGTTTTGGTTTGCTAAAAGACAAAGGAATATTACTCAACAGTTTTTCAGATATAGGAAGAGGCAGGTTTAATATAGACTATAAACCCAATGAGAAATTCGCCTTCGGTACACGCCTTCAAGTATCCTACAGAACAGATAACAGATTGAGCGATGCAAGTGTGTTGCAAGCCGCAGTGGAACGTCCACCTTCCTTCAGGGTTTATTTACCAGATGGTTCATTGGCTCCACCATTGGGTGGTTCGTATAATCCCGTTGCTGATGCATTATTAAGAAAGAATAACTTCCAGATTTATGATGCAAGCCTGTACAATTATTTGAGTTACAACTTCACCAAAGACTTAAAGTTTACGGTGGATGCAAACGTATCAGTAAAAAATACGCATAACCTAACCTTTGCGCCCAATTTATTGAGCAATGTAACTCCGCCAATTGATAATATTGGTGATAGCTTGAACTTGGTGACTTATTGGCAAGTGCAAGGCTATTTTAACTACGCAAAAACATTGGCTCAAAAGCACAACATCTCTGCCGTTTTGGGAGTAAGTGCCGATCAGGGGTATAACCAGAATTCTTATCAATCCGGCACGAATCTAG
>JANYEU010000375.1 GCA_025362915.1 Chitinophagaceae bacterium
GGTGAATGAGTGTATTTCGCTTTTCCTGAAACGACGTTCTTCAATCATGGCAAAAAAGTAAACGGTCAGCACCTCCTCGTCTGTAAAATCAGGTGTGGCATTATTACTGAATCGCATACATTGATATTTTAACTCCTTTTCTTACTTTTCGCAAATAAAAAAGTAGATCGCTATTAATTTTTCTTGAAACATAATACTAAAACGTATCATACAATTGATATGGTATGTCTCAATAATGTTTTTTTTATTCTCAACCCTTGATTCACATAAATAACTAACCTCTAACCACTAACTGCTTATCTTCGCCGCCATAAATTATAAAAATAACGGACATGGACATAAGGAATAACTGGACTTTGGGAGAGATTAAGGAAGTTTATGATACCCCATTGTTGGAATTGATTTACAAGGCTGGAACCTTGCACAGAAAGTTTAATAATACTGCCGAGGTACAGGTGTGTACGCTGTTAAGTATCAAGACGGGAGGTTGTAGTGAGGATTGTGCTTACTGTCCGCAGGCAGCCCGATATGATACTGGTGTAGGTGTGCAGGCATTGATGAAGAAAGATGAAGTGCTGGAATATGCACAAAAGGCAAAGAACGCAGGAAGTACCCGTTTTTGTATGGGTGCAGCCTGGAGAGAGGTAAGGGATAACCGAGATTTTGACCGTGTATTGGATATGGTGAAAGGAGTGAACGAAATGGGTATGGAAGTATGCTGCACATTGGGTATGCTAACCGAAACACAAGCGCAAAAACTGGCTGACGCGGGATTATATGCTTATAACCATAACCTTGATACAAGTAAGGAACACTATAAGGAGATAATATCTACAAGAACTTTTGAGGATAGGATAGAAACATTGGATAATGTGCGCAAGGCAGGTGTTTCTGTATGCTGTGGAGGTATCATTGGCTTGGGAGAAACCCATGAGGATAGGATAAAGATGTTGCATACATTGGCAACCATGGAAACGCACCCTGAAAGTGTGCCTATCAATGCATTGGTACCAATAAAGGGTACACCATTGGCAAGCAATGAGAAAGTAGATATTTGGGATATGGTGCGTATGATAGCTACTGCAAGGGTTTTGATGCCAGCCACGATGGTAAGATTAAGTGCTGGTAGATCAGATATGAGTGGAGCAGAACAAGCCTTGTGCTTTATGGCTGGTGCTAATTCAATTTTTGCTGGAGATAAGCTATTGACCACACCAAACCCAAGCTTTGATGAGGATAATACCATGTTCCAGTTGCTAGGATTGCAACCACGTAAGGCTTTTAAGGAAGAGAAGGCATATTTGAGCGAGATGGTGGAGGTATAATAAATGGGTTCTTAAAACTTTTGCCATAATGGATTACTTTGAATTATTCAATATACCTGTTAGTCTTTCTGTAGATAAGGATAGTATCAAGAAGAAATTTTATGAACTGAGCCGAAAGTACCATCCTGATTTTTATTCACAGGCATCGGAAGAGGAACATGCAGACGTATTAGAAAAGTCTGCGATGATAAATAAGGCTTTCAAGACATTTAATGATGGTGGGGAGACTATAAAATATGTTTTGCAACTAAAAGGTTTGTTGGAAGAGGAAGAAAAATATCAATTGCCCAAGGATTTCTTGATGGAGGTAATGGATGTTAATGAGCAACTGACGGATGCAAAGATGGCTGGGGATGAAACGTTGTTGCAATCAATTAAACAAGAGATTGCTAATCTTAAAATAGCTATTTATGAACCTGTTGAAAGCATTGTGGAGCATTATAAGGAAGGTATTACTATCCAAGAAGAGTTGTTGCAAGTAAAAGAATACTATTTTAAGAAAAAGTATCTGGATAGGATGGAAGGGCAGGCATAATATTAAAGATTGTTTGTAATGATTGCGGTACATCTAATACCAATATTTCGGTAATATTTCAAGCGGCGATACGTCCAATTTCAATACATTTTTGTATGATGGTCTTTATTTTCTGACAATTCAGGTCAAGACCTAAGTTTACAATAATTGTTTCTGCCATGTATTTGTTGTAAAAAG
>JANYEU010000378.1 GCA_025362915.1 Chitinophagaceae bacterium
AATATACTAAAATAATTAGTACAAAAGACAGCGAAGCCTAATTTCAATAGCGATATTCAGCTAATGTATATTATTCTATTATTCAATTTAAATGGGAAAATAATTAGTGATTTTGTTACTGATTTTGCCAATTATTAGGGATATATGCCCAAAACATCCCTACTTTTTCATCACACTTAGGGATATTTTGCTTGTACTTACCTATTTTTTCAGATATATACATGTTTTACTTGGCACCAATTCTATGGATATCATATACTTCTTTTAGAAAAAAGCAGCATCATTGAATTAATCTGCATCTTTACTAGAATAGAGTACTATTTTTATATTTATTAAGTTTATTTCCCACTTAAAAAACATATATGGACAGAAAAGAATTTTTATCCCAACTAGGATTGGACACCGCGGGATTGGTATTGTTTGGGTGTATGGGCGGTTGCAAAAAAGACACCGTACCTGCTGCACCATCAGGAACATGGACATTGGATTTAACAAATTCTGCCAATGCCTCATTACTTACCCCAGGCGGATACGTTTATACAAATGGGATAATTGTAGCACAAACAAAGGCAGGCAATTATATAGCAGTATCCCAATACTGCACCCATGAAGGTGTAACAATAACCTTTGAAGCAGCAGCAAACGACTTTTATTGCCCCCGGCACGGATCGGTGTTCAGCACCACAGGAACGATAACCACTGGTCCAGCAAGTTCACCCCTTAAACAATACACTGTTACAAAAACTGGCAATACCCTTGTTATTACTGGATAAATTTATTTTTCCTTGATAAATATTACAGCCCAATACTTTTCTGCACAGGCAATTAAACAAGTTAACCCTCAAAAAAACAATCTTTTCGAATGAACAAAAAGTTCAGAACAAACAAAATGCTTCTAGCAATCTCGGCAGCAGTATTAGTGGTAGTTATTGGTTCTTCCGCTATCAATGCACCAAAAAGGGCATATTATACCAATGGAAACTCCGTTGCAACATTTACAAGTTGTTCTAGCTGCCATAGTGGTTCTAAAGCTGCTGGTGTTGCTGCAAAAGGGTCGGTTACCATTATTGGCATTCCCATTAATTCTATTGCAGGTACTGCCTATCCGGTTTCTATCATCATCAAAGACCCTGTAGCACAATGCTATGGGTTTAATACCATTGCTGCAGCAGGTAAGTTTTCTACTACTAATACGGGGACGGCAGTTTCCTCTACAGGTAAGGCTGTTCATCATGGCTCAAGTCCTATTGTAGCTACTGCCAATGCTGCCGATTCTAATTATACAATTACTGGCATCACCTGGACAGCGCCTACTGCTGCTGGAGCAGTTAAAATAACTTTGTGTTGCAATGCAGCAAACAATAATGGAAGCACAAATGGAGACCATACTTACACTGGTAGCTATACCACTACTGTAGCCATACCAACACCAGTTACCTTATCATCCTTTGTTGTATCTGCCGAACTAGGCAAAGTGAATCTTGCTTGGGTTACAGCTACAGAATTAAATGTTGCCTCTTTTGGAATTGAGAGGAGTATTGACGGTTTTAACTTTAATAATATAGCTACTGTTTCTGCTTCTGGCACAACCACATCAACCCATTCATATTCATTTAGTGATGCTGCCAGCAAATTAAACGGCACTTTTTATTACAGGTTAAAGACTATGGATAAGGATGGCAAAAGTACCTACTCCGCTATAAAACAAGTAGTGGTAAAGGCTAGTAAAAATCTAATTACCAATCTATATCCAAATCCATTAGTGGTAGGTAAAGACATAAAACTGACTTACATTTCAGAAAAAAAAGAGAATGTAAACTTTCAGCTAATCAATCTCGTAGGTAAAAAAGTCAGTTCCGCAGATATTACAGTAAATGAAGGTAGTAATGCCCTTTCTTTGCCGATGCCCCATGCAGCATCTGGGGTTTATTATTTATCAGTTATTGTAAACAATGTTATTACTCAAAAAATATCTGTTATCATCTGTAACTAATTACCATAAAATAGCGTCTTAATTATATAAACTACTACATTCATTCAAAACAAATTATGAAAAAGATAGTATTAGTAGTATTTCTTGCAGGTTGCATTTATAATTTTACTGGCTGTGTGTATGACAAAAGAGATGTAGACAATCCAAATACTTGCGATACTACAACTGTATCCTATTCAAAAACTATTGCACCAATAATCTCCGTAAATTGCACTTCATGCCATGGTGCAAGTGCCGTAGGTTTTGGTGCAGGTGGCGGAATACAAATGGATACCTACACAAGCTTAAAATCTGTTGCCGATTCTGGCTGGTTGTTACCATCTATCAGTTGGCAACTTAACTTATTGCCTACTTCGTATTCAGCAACTGGTTTGCCTGCCGAAAACATGCCGCAAAGCCTACCTCAACTAGGTAGCTGCGACCTTAACAAAATAAACGCATGGGTACACCAGGGAGCAAAAAACAATTAAAACGATGTATATGAAAAAGATAATTCTTGCAGCAAGCTTATTGGTACTCTCTTTTACAAGTGCCATGTCGCAAAAAGTGTATGCTACAAAAACTGGGCAGATCAGTTTCGACGCCACCGGCACTGATTTAGAAGGTATAAGAGCAGTTAACAATCAGGTTGACAGTAAATTTGTAGATAAATCTGGGCAGATAATTTTTAGTGTATTAATTAAGGGATTCAAGTTTGCAAATGCACTGATGGAAGACCATTTCAATGAAAACTATATGGAAAGTTCCAAGTTTCCTAAGGCAGACTTTAAGGGATTTATTACGAATATAGCCTCCGTAAACTTCTCTAAGGATGGAACTTACGATGTAACTGCAAAAGGCACTTTAACCATTGATGGAAAAAGCAAAGAGATGACTGCTACAGGAACGATAACCATAGAAAACGGCAAGCCTACCCTAAAAAGTAATTTTAAGGTGAAGCTTTTAGACTTTATACATGGTAGCTATATTGGCTCGCAGATAGCCAGTGAGGCCAAGGCAGTTATAATTTGCAAATACGAATAAATACACTCTTCTTACCATCAAATTAATTAGATGAAAATAGTATTAAAAAAACAAGCTTTTATCTTTTTCCTTTTATTGACAGGGACTTTTAAGTTGGCTACCGCCCAGGACGTAGATTTATTTAAAAGCCAGGATGCCCAAGACAACAAGGATAAGCAGACCCTGACAGACTATACCACTGGCACTTTTAAAACTACACGTCTCATAAATGGAGAATCAATAGAAAATCTAGGTGCGGGCATTCTGGATGTTAAGATTTCTCACAGATTTAATCCTGTAAATGAAGGTGCTTATACCCTATTTGGATTGGATAATGCATCCATGCGCATGGGAGTGGACTATGGAATAAACAAATGGCTGATGGTGGGCGTAGGCAGGAGTACATTTGAAAAAACCTACGATTTCTTTGGCAAGGCAAGAATACTTCGCCAGTCGACAGGTAAGGTAAAAATGCCTATTTCAGTAAGTATTGCAGGCTCTGCCATTTGGAAAACAATAAAGGATCCATCTATTCCTAACTATGTAGATCGTTTTTCTTATTCTGGTCAGTTGTTGATAGCCCGCAAGTTCAATGATTATATTTCGCTTCAGTTGATGCCAACATTAGTACATTACAATTCAGTCTTGCACTTGTCTCAGCCAAATGATTATTATTCACTAGGTGTTGGAGGCAGGTTGCGTTTAAGCAGGCGTGTAAACCTTACTTCCGAATATTATTATCGCTTCACAAAAGAGGATGGCTATGTAAACTCTCTTTCTGTTGGATTTGATATAGAAACCGGCGGGCACGTATTCCAATTTCATTTTACCAATTCTACAGGTATGACCGATAGAACATTTATTGAAGAAACCGTGAATAAATGGAGTGATGGCGGTGTGCGCTTCGGCTTCAATATAGCCAGGGTATTTACCATTGTAAAACCTAAGGAATTGAAAATGTAATTTTATGACTAACTATAGTTAATAAAAAATGTCCTTCAAATTTCTTTGAAGGACATTTTTTTATTAAATCCCTAATATTTGATGTGATAAGATTATAAGAGATAAGGTAACTTCAGCTTCTTACAATTATAGACAAAACAATCACCATAAACTCATAACATGAAGAAAAAGCATTTTGCATATATAATCCTCTTTGGAATTATTGTTTTTATTTCAATTCCTATCCTCCATTTGGTAAAAACATATCTAAGTGAAGACAAGACTAAAATACATACACCAAAGGGTTATACAAACGATGCCAGCAGATTGGATTTGACCAGCGTAGATTCTATTGTGAATGTTCCTACTACAAAAACTGAGATGATTAACCAACTGAGAGAGATTATCCAATATTCTACATTGAAACACATCCCCATTTCTATTGCAGGTGCAAAGCATAGTATGGGAGGTCACACTATGTATCCTAATGGCATCATCTTGAACATGCGTCCCTATAAAAACATGCAGCTTGATACCATTAATAACGTACTGACAATTGGGTCGGGGGCTTTGTGGGAAGATGCCATTAACTATCTGGATAGTTTTCATAAGTCGGTAGCTGTAATGCAAGCGTTCAGCTCGTTCTCTATTGGTGGTTCGATAAGTGTGAATGGGCATGGCTGGCAAAAGACCTCTCCGCCTATTTCTTCAAGCGTGGTTTCATTTTCGTTGATGAATTGTAAGGGTGAGATACTGAACTGTAGCCGCACAGAAAACAAGGAACTGTTTAGTTTAGTACTTGGAGGCTATGGTCTTTTTGGAATTATCCTAGATGTAAAACTAAAAGTGGTTGACAATGAAAACCTTCAGTTTAAACTTTACAAGTTGAAAGCTACCGAGTATCTCTCGTACTTTAAAAAGTATGCTTCGGATGATAAGAATGTAAAACTTGTTTTTGGGCGACTAAATATCTCTGAGAAAAACTTCTTGGAAAATGCCACGCTAGATGTTTTCAGAACATCAACCATTGCACAGCAAAAGAAAATAACCAAGCCGAACCATACATTAACAGAGGTGAAAAGATTGGTATTCAGGAACTCTGTAAAGAGTGAATATGGTAAGAAATTGCGTTGGGATCTGGAGACGGCCATGGGCGGATTTGCAAACAATGACTGTTTTTCTAGAAATGAGATACTAAATGATAATGTAGCATTGATTGAGAATAAGGATACATCATCAACAGATATTTTGCATGAATACTTTATACCAGAACGTCATTTTAACGAATACATAGCAGCACTGAAAAATGTATTGCCCAGTAAGTCCATCGATTTATTGAACATCACCATTAGGGGTGTATATAAAGATACCGATAGCTATATGCGGTATGCCAATGAGAATGTGTTTGGATTTGTGTTTTTATTTAATCAAAAAAAGACCGCAGCACAAGAGGTAGAAATGAAAAGGTTGACGCAACAGTTAGCAGAAATGGCTGTAAGAATGGAAGGAACCTATTATTTGCCGTACAGGTTGCAAATTGATAAGAAGACGTTTAGAAAGTCTTATCCACAAAGTGAGGGATTTTTTAAACTGAAACTAAAGTATGATCCACATGAAGTATTTAAGAATAAGTTTTACGACTATTATAAGTAGTAACTACATTCTTTTTGTAATTGGAGAACTACAAGTAGTTGAAAAGAAATAACCTCCCTTTATTAAGAAAAGTTAGCCGCCAAGTTAGCAAAGCCATTACGCCAAGAAGGCACAAAAGAGATTCTTGATTTTAGGCAAGAAGTTTTACTTTAAGAACGCAAAGATGGAAGGCATGAGAGGGGGGCATAAATTCCTCAAATCACCTTGACACAGTTTTAAATTATACTAATCACATTTAGGTCTGCATACTAAAGTGCTGATAATTTCGTTATTTTAATGATGACTTTATTTATTCATTGAATCGGAGTTTTGTTTACTCTAGGAATTACAACACAATAGTTCTGATAGGGATACATATCAGAAGCTGACAACGCTTGTCATGCTACATAATAAGCTGTCACAGGAATTCATAGCGGAGATGCTTGGTATTGACAGGACAACGGTGAACCGTCATTATCGATGTTTCCAATCGTCTTCCAGCTTAGAGGATTACCTTTCCACCCATTACAAACCCTGTATCGTCCTAAAAAAAGTTTACATGTTTGTTAGTTAACCCTGTAATAAGTTTGTATTAGATTTGTAAAAATTCTTACCGTTATGAATACAAATGCAATGCGTGAGAGATTACACAGTTTTTTGGAAGTGGCAAACGACAAAAAAATAAAAGCAATCTATTCCATGACAGAAGCTGAAATAAAAGATTCTTCGGAAGATTATTCCGCTGAACTGAAAGCAGAACTTGATAACCGTCACGATAACTATAAGGCAAATTAATCAAAAATTATTACTCCACAAGAAAGTAAAAAAAGGATTCAAGACATTTTATCGAAAGCGAATGTAGGTGGGCTATAGCTATATCTTTCTTGAAGCTGCACAGGAAGAATATGGATCGTCAGTAATGTGGTATATGGTAAGGAGTGAGCAATCAGCTGTGAATTTTATCAAGGTAATTGATGTAACACTCGAATCAATTTGCGACTATCCTACCAGATGGGGGAACAAATACAAGAACTTTTTTGAATTAGGCGTTAAAAAGTATCCATCCACCATTATTTATACAATAGATAATCAAAACAAACTAATTATACACTCAATATTTCACCACAAAAGGAATCCCCTTAAAAAGTATAATAAATCTGTCTGACCTATTATCTATAGCGGTTTCCTAGCCCAAGCTTCTTCGATAATCACCAACTCCAGCAAGACTCCTGTGCTGGTGGTAGCCTTTACTATTTTTTGAACATAGGAGGCATTGTATTACAAGAAAGTTCCTCTTGAAACGAACCAAGTTGATACGACCAAGTGGCTTAATCAGCATATTAAACTTACTCTAAATGTTTAAAACCTCCCAAATCCTTATCACGTAACGGCTTCAGTTTTTTGTAAACACTATGTGAAAAACATAAACCAATCATTCCCCATAGAGGTTGTAGTATTGTATTCCAGTCGCACTTTTTAACCTACCATTTAAGGAAAGATAAAAGGAAAGCTGCCGGTAATGCTCTTCCATTTGCGGTGGCGAGCTTGGGATTAATACAAAAAACAGTTATTTAAGTATGCAGATTGAACCTATTTTACAAGAGAATAAAGACCGCTTTGTTTTATTTCCTATCAAGCATCAGGATATATGGCAGATGTATAAACAAGCGGAAGCTAGCTTTTGGACTGCAGAAGAAATAGACCTTACCCCAGATTTGCAAGACTGGGCAAACAGACTGACCGAAAATGAACGCTTTTTTATAAAACATGTGTTGGCATTCTTTGCCGCCAGTGATGGTATTGTAAATGAAAACTTGGCGGTAAACTTCTTAAAAGAGGTGCAATATCCCGAAGCCCGCTGCATGTATGGGTTTCAGGTGATGATAGAAAACATCCATAGCGAAGCATATTCCTTATTGATTGATACTTACATAAAGGATGTTGCGGAAAAAGACCGCCTGCTACATGCAATAGATACCATTGAATGTGTGCAAAAAAAGGGACAATGGGCGCTGCGCTGGATAGATAAGGGAAGTTTTGCTGAGCGATTGGTTGCCTTTGCTGCGGTGGAAGGGATCTTCTTTAGTGGCAGTTTCTGCTCTATATTCTGGTTGAAGAAACGTGGTTTGATGCCTGGATTAAGCTTCGCGAATGAACTGATTAGCCGTGACGAAGGTTTGCATTGCGATTTTGCTTGCCTGTTATATACTAATCACCTGATAAATCCGTTATCTATAGAGACGGTTACACAAATCATTATGGATGCGGTAGAAATAGAAAAAGAATTTGTGAGCAGCGCACTACCCGTAAGGTTGATAGGCATGAACGCCGACCTAATGTGCCAATACATAGAATTTGTGGCGGACAGATTGTTGTTGGCACTAAATTGTCAGAAGGTTTATAATGCTGTAAATCCTTTCGATTTTATGGAATTGATTTCGCTACAAGGCAAAACCAATTTCTTTGAAAAGAGGGTGGGAGAATACCAGAAAGCTGGTGTAAAAGAAGGCTCATCGAAGGCATTTTCAATGGACGAAGACTTTTAAAAGGGATGCAGGTTGCAAGTTGCCGGATACCAGTTGCAAGAAACTTGTAACCAGTAACTAAACACTAATCATTAAACACTAATCATTAAATATATGTTTGTAATTAAACGCAGCGGTAAGAAAGAAGCCGTTCATTTTGACAAGATTACGTCGAGAATCATGAAATTAAGCTACGGATTGCAGCTTAAAGGCGACGACATCATTGAGATAGCCAAAAAAGTAATTATTGGCATCTATAATAATGTAACAACTACCGAGTTGGATAATCTTGCTGCCGAAACTGCTGCATCATTTACAACCAAACACCCCGATTTTGCTGTGTTGGCAGCGCGTATCACCGTATCTAACCTGCATAAGAACACAGCGAAGTCGTTTTCAGAAACTGCGGGTTTATTGTATAATTACATTGATGAGAAAACCAATGAACCTGCGCCATTGATTGCTGATGACATCTATGCAATTATTCAAGAGAATGAGGATGTATTAAATGCTTCCATCATATATGAAAGGGATTATCATTTTGATTTCTTTGGATTTAAAACCCTAGAGAAATCTTACTTGCTAAAGGTTCATGGCAAGATAGTGGAACGTCCACAGCATTTGTTTATGCGTGTGGCATTGGGCATACACAAGGCAGATATTGCTGCCGCAATAGAAACCTATAATCTGATGAGCGAAAAGTGGTTTATTCATGCCACACCTACACTATTTAATGCGGGTACACCTAAACCGCAGATGAGTAGCTGCTTCTTATTAAGCATGAAGGATGACAGTATTTCTGGCATCTATGATACACTGAAAGATTGTGCAATGATTTCACAATCTGCCGGTGGAATTGGGTTAAACATTCATAATGTTCGGGCTACAGGTAGTTATATAAAGGGAACAAATGGTACATCAAATGGTATCGTTCCAATGTTGAGGGTGTTTAATGACACTGCACGTTATGTAGATCAGGGTGGTGGAAAAAGGAAGGGTGCTTTCTCTGTTTATCTGGAGCCTTGGCACGCAGATGTGTTTGAATTCTTGGATTTGAGAAAGAATCATGGCAAGGAAGAGATGCGTGCAAGGGATTTGTTCTTGGCATTGTGGATTCCTGATTTATTTATGAAACGTGTAGAAGCCGATGCCCAATGGAGTTTATTCTGTCCCAACGAAGCACACAACCTGCATACTACACATGGTAAGGAATTTGAAACATTATACGAGCAATACGAAGCGGCTGGCAAGGCAAGAAAAACTATTCCAGCGCGTGAGTTGTGGAATGCCATCTTGGAATCTCAAATAGAAACAGGTACTCCGTATATGTTGTACAAGGACGCCGCCAACGAAAAGAGCAACCAAAAGAACTTGGGAACCATCCGTTGCAGCAACCTTTGCACAGAAATAATAGAATATAGTGATGAAAACGAAACAGCGGTTTGTAACCTTGCCTCTCTTTCATTACCACGCTTTGTAGAAGGTAAGAAATTCAACTTTGAGAAATTATTAGAAGTGACCAAGATTGTTACCCGTAACCTAAACAAGGTTATTGACAACAACTACTACCCAATTCCAGAAACATATACCAGCAATATGCGCCATCGCCCAATAGGATTGGGTGTGCAAGGTTTGGCTGATGCGTTCATGCTTTTAGGATTGCCTTTTGAAAGTGAAATGGCCAAGATGTTGAATAAAAACATCTTCGAAACCATTTATTACGCTGCTTTGGTGGCTTCAAATGAAGTAGCTAAAGAACAAGGTGCTTACCAAACCTTTGAGAGTTCTCCATTAAGTCAAGGTATCTTCCAGTTTGATATGTGGAATGTTCAACCAAGTGACCGCTACAATTGGGATGCCCTTAGAAAAGAAATAATGGCAACAGGTGTACGTAACTCTTTATTGTTGGCACCGATGCCTACAGCTTCCACTTCACAGATACTGGGTAACAACGAATGTTTTGAACCCTATACTTCCAACATATACAATCGTCGTGTATTGAGCGGTGAGTTTGTAGTGGTTAACAAACATTTACTGAAAGACTTGGTTGGTCTTGGTTTGTGGAATGACAACATGAAACAACGCATCATTGCGGCAAATGGCTCTGTTCAGAACATTGAAGAGATACCTGCCAACCTGAAAGAGATATACAAGACTGTATGGGAAATTAAGCAACGTACAATCATTGATATGGCTGCTGACAGGGGTGCATTCGTTTGTCAGTCGCAATCATTGAACCTGTTTGTAGAGCAGCCAAACTTTGCCAAACTATCTTCCATGCACTTCTATACTTGGAAGAAAGGTTTGAAAACAGGCATGTACTATTTGCGTACAAAAGCTGCGGCAGACGCCATCAAGTTTACCATCGATTCTAATGTTTTGTCTCAAACAAAAACAGAAGCAGCAGAACAAATTGCATGCTCGATAGATAATAGGGATGCTTGCGAAATTTGCAGTGCATAACAACATAAGTCAATAGTAGAAAGTAAAAAAGTCGAAAGTAAATGGTATTACTTTCGACTTTTTTACTTTCTACTATCGACTTATGATTCCTTCCTTTCAGTCGATGATTCTCTGACAATCAAGGTAGATTTTAAAACAATGTTATCATTGACTAACAAGGAACGCTTTTTATCCAAATGTTTAAACATGATAGTTGCCGCTGTAACACCCGTTTCGAATGCAGGTTGACTAATTGTTGTTAGTGAAGGGCTTAAAAAGTTGGCAGTCTGTAGGTTAGAGAAGCACAAAACCTTAATATCTTCCGGTATCCTTTTCTTCAATTCCTTACATACATGGTATGTAATCAATGCAAACCTTTCTATCGCTCCAAAAATGCCGTCCATTTCTGGATGGCTAACTAATAAATCCTTTATCACCTTATAATTAAAATCAGCAGCACCATCTGTTCCTATGCAGTGTACTATTTTTGTTTCATCTGCCTTGATATCATATTTATTTAAGGCTTCCTTATACCCATTCATACGTTTTATCCCTATTGATAAATTATCTGAGAGAGACAGATAGCCAATATTCTTACACCCATTCTGGATAAGGTGTTCGGTAGCTGAAAAAGCACTAGCGAAATCGTCAGTAACAATTTTTACTGTATCAATTTCATGACAAACCCTATCATAAAATACAATTGGCACTTCATTGCTTATGCACCTTTCAAGGTAATCATACGATTTTGTATTTAGTGTTATAGACATGATTATGCCATCTACACGCCCATTTTGAAGGTGTTCGATGATGCTTTTTTCATGTTCCACATCTTCATGTGTAATGTAAATAAGTAAGTGATAATCCTTTTCTCTAGCAATTGATTCAGCCCCATTTATTACTTGTAAAAAGTAACTATTATTAATTTCTGGCACAATCAGCGCAATCGTCTTACTTTTTTGATGGCGCATATAACTGGCATAAGGGTTGGGTTTATAACCCAGTTCTTTTGCCTTCGCCATTATTTTCTTTTTGGTACTTTCCCCTATTTCGTGGCTGTCACGTAGGGCTTTAGAAACTGTGGAAACTGAAAAGCCGAGCTGTGCGGCCATCATTTTTAAATCAACCTTCGACATCTTATTATTTTTAGGTGAGCAATCGTTTAAGATTACGAAAATAAGCGAAAGTTTTTCGAAAACTAAATATTTTTTTTAGAAAGTAATTCTATTGAAAGGTCACTAGTACTAGCAAGGAAAGGATTATAGCCTTTAATGTTCCTACTAATACAAAAGTCCACTAGCTAAAAGGGTTTTAGCGGGCTAGAAATATAACAGGGAAGAAAGGGCGTAATTTTATCAGTCAGTTATTTAGCAATAATTACCTTTTGCACATAGCTTTCATTGCCCACCACTATCCTTGCATAATAATTACCATTGGCAAAATTGTAAATAGGTATGCGTGCTGCATTGTTTGAAGAAGTATAGGCAGAATGAAAAATTACCCTACCCATTGCGTCTCTAATGGCAATATCCATAAAGGAAGTAGTGTATTTATTCAATGAAATATTTATATAGTCCTTTGCAGGATTTGGATAAATGGTAATGTGTTCTGTTGCTGGAATTGCAATTTTCAATACTTCGCTGTAGCCACTTATTCCATTCTTGTATATCTTTTCCAATCGATAATAAATAATATTTCCACTATTGGCATCTACGATATCGGTGTAGGAATAGTTACTGCCACCAGCGGCTTTTATTGTTGTAATGGTGGCAAATGCCTCTCCATTGTTGCTTCTTTGTACTTCATAGCCAGATAAATTCACTTCATTTGCCACCTGCCATTTCAGTAGTATTTTGCTACCGTTCTGTTTGCCTGTAAAGAATATCAAATTAACGGGCAATGTAGATAATCCTGAGCAGGTGGTATTCCATATCCTGCTTACCAATTGTGGGCTATCTATAAAAGGATTCCTGTTGTGCTGAAAAGAGTATGTGCCATTGTTTCTGTCGATCTCCTTTTGGCTTACAGGATCTTGGTTATGCCATTTAATCATCAATTGCAAAAAAGGAAGTTTCACTGAAGGAAAGGTAGTTGTATCAAAACTCTGTGCGGCATCAGGGTTTACAGCCCAATTAGGTATATTGTCTTGGTACATGGTAACAAAATACAAGAAAGCCCTCGCCACATCTCCCTTAAATTCATCCCTGGGTTCAAACACAGTACCATTAATTCCTGCTACTGCCGATTGCCCTAGCTTGCTACCATTGCGGCTGATGAAAGAAGCTTTCAGCACCTCACCGTAAGGGTAATTGGCCCGTTTGCCGTTTGCATAACCATCGGTAGGGAAAATAAAGTTATAATCGGTGGCAGTTCCATTAGTAGAAGTGCTACCACTAAACCAACTGAGCGGCACAGAATGTTCCCTGTTATAGCAAGAACCTTCGCCCTTATAATTACCACACTGACTACTTATTGGGGTGTACTGATAAGGATCCGTACTATCCGAATTGGTGGAATAAATATCCCAAATAACATTGGCAGAACCAGAATCGACTGTACGCGGCTTGATGTCAGTTATGGCATACTGCGACCAAAGATTTGAGTAAGACATTGGTGTAACGGAAGAAGAAATTATTTTTTTCAATGCCGTTTTGAGGCTATCGCAATACTTATTGTTGGTACTATCGTAATAGCCAACTGGTGGCTGGGCATATAGACTTAGAAAAAATAATGCAGAAAACAGCGCAGTTAAAAACAATTTCATCAGCAAAAATTTACATTTACTGCAAATATAGTAGAATGAATGTCTATTTATACCAATATTTCGGTAATATTTCAAGCGGCGATACGTCCAATTTCAATACATTTTTGTATGATGGTCTTTATTTTCTGACAATTCAGGTCAAGACCTAAGTTTACAATAATTGTTTCTGCCATGTATTTGTTGTAAAAAG
>JANYEU010000322.1 GCA_025362915.1 Chitinophagaceae bacterium
GGTGTGGGCTGTTTTCTGGTTGAGGGAAGGACTGGATTCATCTTGGTCAACTGTTGCAGCAACTTGGGTTTTCAATCCTGTAGCTTTTGATGCTGGTTGCTGGTGACAGCCTGTTTCCTCATTGCTAATATGGACATACACAGCTCCAACAACTACTATTGGGCGGATAGCAATAATGAAAAAGTAGCATTTAATGAGTTGGATTACCCCGATTTCGATTCTTCCCTCCGTGCTTTTGAGGTACTTAAAAAACATACTCCAAAAATACACCCCATACCCATTAGCTATAAGGATATGGACTACCTAAAAATGGGCTTCCTGATAGATAATATAGACCAAGCATTTGTTTTATGGAAAAACCCTTGGGCTAAAGAATTGTCTTTTGATGATTTCTGCGAATACTTACTGCCATATAGAATACGTACTGCCATATAGAATACGTACTGAACCGGTACAGGATTGGCGAAATAAGTACAAGGCATTCTTTAAAAATGTTATAGATAGTTCTATCAACCTGTCTGCATCCTTGGCACTCATCAACCTTACCAAAAACTGCCGTACATGGTTTTTGGCTAAAGATATAGATGCAAGTGATGAAACCCTAACTCACCTTGGGGCAGTGCAACTACTCAACCGTAAACAGGGCGCTTGCGAAGATTTCACTGCTTTGGGTGTTTTGCCGCCCGAACCATGGGTATTGCCACTGCGTTTGAGTATATACCCGCTTGGGCTACATCTACCAATCGTCACATGTTTGATGCAGCAATACTAGGTAAGGATTCCTCCATACCTTTTGAATGTCTGGATAATAAGTCAGTAACAGAATTTGATTTAAAACGCGAACCCGGAAAAGTAGCACGTATCACCTATAGCAAGCAACCGAATGTATTACTAAATGATGAAGCAAAGGAAAATATCCCGCCCGGATTTATGCATACCTATAACTACAAAGATGTAACCAGTAAATATTGGGAAGTACAGGATGTGCATGCAACCCTTTTTGCCAAACCTGTAATGCCCAAAAATGTGTATGCCTGTGTATTTAATGGATTGACATGGAAACCTATTTGGTGGGGGAATATACAAAACGATACCACAAACTTTCTACAGATGGGTAAAGGGGTAACTTATTTGCCTATGTATTACTTGCACAATAAACTAGAACCAGCGGGATACCCAATAGCAGTTGGCTATCACCACACGGCAGTATTACAACCCGACACCGTAAATACTCGAACCATTCAGTTGCCCGAGCAGGATAAATACTTAATCTATCGCCCTGCCAAGCATTACACGCTTTTTTATTGGGATAACCAATGGCTAAAAATTGCTCAACAAATTACGGGTGATGATACCCGTGTATTGACTTTTGATAAGGTACCCAACAATGCCTTACTGCTGATGATACCGGAATATACACAGGGAAAAGAACGCCCTTTTATCATAACCGAAGAGGGTAAACGGGTATGGTGGTAAAACACTTTAATTGATAATGAATAATAAAACACAAGCAAATCATTCAATTATCTAAATCATTTAATCACAATTTAAAACAAACATTATGGATCCACCAACTTAAAAAAGCACGCTTAAACCAGGAGAGTTTCACACTCTCCATAATCCAACCTCCACAACACCCCTTTAGGGGACGGGGGTTATTTCAAAGAAAAATTAACAATTTAGCAAATGAAACAACGTAAATTTCACATTTTATTCGGGATGGTACTACTATTCATGCTGTCTGCATTCAATGGCAAGGCACAAGAAGTCCACAAAAGTCAACTTAGTAGTGTATTGGAAGACAGTACTTCCACACTAAAGCTTACAACAGAACAACACAGCAAATTAGCGGGCGTAGAAAACGATTATCTAATGGATAAAACAGCCATTGAAAATGGCGAATCGCTCAAGACAAAAGAAACGATAGATAGTGTGGAGGTAACACAATGGCTTTCTATCTTAAAGCCAAAACAGATTGTGGAGCTAAAAAAAATACTGAATAAGGCAAACAAGCCAAGGGCAATTGTGTTGGCAAGAAAGGCATGGTTGAAAGCAGAAAAAGATAGTATTGCGGAAGATTTTGGCAAGGATAGCTCCATACAACAGATGACAGAGTATTATGCCAACCAACAAACTGTACATACATTGTTGTATAACAATAAAAGATTGTGCGATTCAGCAGATAGAAAAGTTGCACCAACCTGCCCAAAAATTTTAACCGAAGTAAATGATCAGGAAGGCAATTGGGCCGACAAGGCAGGAATTATAAGCGTTGTATGGAAAAATAGGGCTGAATTGCATTTAACCAAGCAACAGAAAGCATTGATAATAGCAAAAGGTAAAGAAGAAGCCAGGCAGGAAATATTGGCTTACCAACGCCCAGATTCGTTTTCCTTCAATCGTGCAAATTATGAAGCAGATGTATTACCCACCATCTTGTCCGATACCCAATATACCGCAGCCTTAATGATTAAAAATTTGGCAATAGCTAAACTAAAAGCAAGTTCGGCTTGGAGGGAATTGACGCAAAATGGGTTAGTAAAAGGCTTAGATAAGGATAGTACCATACAGCAAATTACTCCATATTATCTATTTCAGTCTGTTATTGCTGATAAATATACCAATCAACCCGAAATAAGAAATAAGCTCTCAAAAGGTATAGCAGCGGCTTTGCCTGAACCTTTATTATTATTAAAAAATGCAAAGAATGTATCCACCAAGCTTGCATCGGGTACTTACTCTTGGTAACTTAATCAATTAAATATAAAAATAGAAAGTATGAAATCAATTATTATCAGCGTTCTTTATTGTTTGGGGCTATTTGTTACCACCACTGCCCAAACAGGGTTTACAGATACATTTGCCCTAAAGGGGAGTGTTTATTCGGATAATGGCAACGCGCTTTACAACCCAGCAAAGGCGTTTAACTATTACACCCGCAGTGCGGTATTGGGCAATGCAAAATCCATGAATGCAATAGGTGTAATGTACAAATTGGGTATGGGAGTAGAAGCCAACGAACAAAAGGCCACAGAATGGTTTGCCAAAGCTGCCAATGCTGGCTACACTGCCGCTTGGTATAATCTGGGCAGGGTTTTTAAGGAAAAACTCCAGTATGATACAGCCTATAAGTACTTTGCTAAAGGTGCTATGCTACAAGAACCTCAGGCAATTTACGCATTAGGTTATATGCTGTATAAGGGTTTTGGTTGTCAACAAGATTATGGGCAGGCCATCCAGTTTTTTAACAAAGGTGCTGCTATGGGCAAAGCAAACTGTATGTATTTTTTGGGACTTTGTTACCGCAATGGTTATGGAGTTGCTGCCAATAAAGACAGTGCTAGGTATTGGTTGGCAGCAGCAAGCGAAAAGGGCTACACCATGGCAAAGGATGAGTTGAGGAGCAGAGAGCCTGAAAACAATAATCTGCATGAAAACAATATGGTAGAAAAAATAAAAGCAGCTGAGCAGGTAAACATAGCCGAAAAAGCAAATAGCATAAACACTTACCAAAAAGTGGCACACAGCCTACCCGTTAGCGATGTAGCGGGTACTTATGAAGGATATTTGTTAAAATATGACTATAGTGGCGCACATATTATTGAGGCAAATAAATTATCCCTAACCTTGTATGCGGATAAGGACACAGTAAAGG
>JANYEU010000394.1 GCA_025362915.1 Chitinophagaceae bacterium
GGCAAGATATTACTTTCCCTTTTTAGGCTTGCTGCTGTTATTTGGGGTGTTTTCTTACTGAATGATTTTATCGCCAAGAAATACCACAAAGGGTTTATCATCTGTGCCGGGATGATATTTGCCGGTGCGTTGGGTAATTTGATTGACAGTATGTTTTATGGATTGATATTCGAAAACAGCGACCCTTACATTCAAAACGTAGCACATATATTTCCTAAAGGCGGTGGCTATACAAGTTTCTTGCATGGAAAAGTGGTAGATATGCTTTACTTCCCCCTCATTAGTACAGTACTGCCAACTTGGATTCCTTTTTGGGGAGGCAAGCAGTTCGATTTCTTCGAACCTGTTTTCAATATTGCCGATGCTTCCATTTCTGTAGGGGTGATTACGATATTGATATTGCAGAATGTTTTCTTTAAGAAGGAAGAAGTTCCACTAATTGCTGAAAAGATTGAGGAGTAAGGATTTATTTGTCTAGCATATTCCAGTTAGAAACTGGTTCAACTATAATACACGCTAGTGATGCTACGCAACACTTGCAAGATTGGGTATGGAAAATGTGCCTGAATAAAATTAATCATCGCCAACATTCGTATATAACTAACACCTTGCATTTATTTTTAATTGTTTTGAGAAGATACATTCGGGAGCAGCGGGGGAAGTTTTATTGTACACCAAACTCCAAAAATTAATACCGCCAAACAGTAGGCAAGTGTCGACATCAATCCAGAATCATCAAAGTGAATGTCATATTTGTATTTCCCCCATATTAAATAATTTGTTATCATTAATAATACTGTGACTACAAAAATTAAAATTACTTTCAGTCTAACGAGGCTAATTATTCGGTCTTTTATAATAAAAAAGATCAAATAGGAAATCAGTAATGTTGGAATGGTATATAAAGCTCCAGCCAAAATAAAGATTATCATAAAACCCATTAATTCTGAACCCGTCACTTGACTTTTAAAGTCAAAATAAAATAATACGTATAATAAAATGGGAGCAGTGATAACAGTCAAAGACCATACTTTAAAAAGATAAAATTCGTTTATTCTATTTTTCATTTTTATTTTAATCCATTTTAGCCATTATGCCTTCTTGACCAACAACAATGAATTGAGTTGATTACTTAATTCATCACAAATATATAGTACAAGTTTTTAACTATTGTTGGTTCTGTGAAACAAGGAAGGGTTCGCTCAAAGCGAAGCCTTCCTTAGTAATCTCCCTCCCAAACATCCTTCACACTTCTATTTATACACACCCAAATACCCATTTTCCCCTCAAAAAATCAAAAAATGCAAATAACAGGTGTGTTTCCTCGTGAGGAAAGGGACATAAATTACCTAACAGGTGTGTTGTTTCTTGAAATAAGAGACATGTCTTATAAAAAAATAAGTAACCTGAAATTTTAAATAGTACACTTATTTTGTCTATTCTATTCCCTTACATCGCTGCAAGGCAACTAATTTTACATGACAATTAATCATATACAAAAGAAAAGGCTGCAAGAAGATATACTTCTTGCAGCCTTTTTTGTACGATTAGTAAGAGGGGAACTATTTGAGGAAACCGCCAAAAACTTTCTTTAGTAAGTCTGTTGTTTGTGCTACAGGATCTTTACGGATCTTCTTTTCTTCTTCAGCTACGGTCAGGAACATACCACTCAGTGCCTTATCAGTAACATACCCTACCAAATCTGGATTTATTTTCTTTACAAAAGGAATGTCATTATATAGGTTAACGATGGTAGCCCATTTGCTGGTGGCATCCACCTGATCCAAAGATTGCTGGATAACAGGTTTAAAGGCAGTTGTAAGTTGTGAGGTGGTCTTACCCCTTAAATAACCGGTTGCGGCAGTATCGCTTCCTTTTAAAATATTTACAGCATCAGTAATGCTCATACTTTTAATGGCATCAATAAATATGGGCGCAGCACTTTGAGAAGCATTTTCGGCAGCCCTGTTCATACTTAGTATTGCATCATCCACTTGGGCTCCCATGCCAAAATCGCGTAGTTTCTTTTCTATTTTCTGTGCTTCGGGCGGCATTAGAATCTTTAACACAGCATTGCCAAAAAAGCCATCCTGTGCACCTAATTTTTTGGCAGCATTGGTAGCACCCACTTGTAAGGCTTCTTTTAAACCATTAGAAATATTATCTGATGATAGAAATGAACTCTTTGTTTCAGTAACAGTAGTTTCGGAAGAAGACGCAGAAGTGGTAGAGGTATATTTAGCGGTAGAGTCGGCAGTAGCCGAACTACTTTTTATACTCTTCTTTGTAACAACTTTCTTTTTGGTAGTTTTTTTAGTTGTCTGAGCCATGCTGGTACATGAAATAAATGCAACTACCATAGCCGATAAAATAATCTTATACATATTGATTGTTTTAAATTAAGTGGCAAAGTAATGCCCTGACGGCGACAAAAAAAGTTAAAGCTAGCGTTTAAATTATAAATTTTGAATTTTAAATTTAAAACTCAAAATTCAAAACTTATAACATTACTTTAGGTATAATTCTACTTCTACACGTCTATTCAATGCACGCCCTATGGCGGTATTGTTGGTAGCTATTGGTCTGGTTTTGCCATATCCTATAGCTTCCAATCTATGTGATGGAATGCCCCTGTTTTCTAGATAAGACATTACCGCATCAACCCTGCTTTGCGATAATTGTTGGTTATATTCATCGCCACCCACATTATCTGTATGGCCTGAAAGCCTTACATCATAGTCGGGATATTGATTTAATATATCCACAATCTCATTCAACATAGGATATGATTGTTGTTTTATAATAGCCTTATCCGTTTCAAAATAAATACCACGGGTGGCAAACCTCAATCTTTTCTTGGCAGCAGCACTTACTTCTGGGCATCCCCTGTTTGATGCAGGGCCAGGCGTAAACGGACATTTATCTATCCTATCCGGCACACCATCGCCATCTGTATCCTTATTGTCATCGTTATTGTTGTTATTATTATTGTTGGCAACAATTGGGCATCCATTTGCATCTACCGGCGTATTTATCGGCGTGTTTGCACATTTATCGCGAGAGTTTGGCACACCGTCCCCATCATCATCCCCATCATAATTATTATTGCTGTTATAGTTTGTTGGTCCTGTAGGGCAA
>JANYEU010000438.1 GCA_025362915.1 Chitinophagaceae bacterium
TAACGCGTATCACCTAGTTTTTCACTGTAAATACCAAGCATCTTATCAGTAATTACTGTCGTTTTTCCGTCAGCAATAATCATCATGGAATCATTTGACAGCGTTAATTTGGTTCTTTCAACTACAGCAGTTGGCTCATAAGTGGAGGTTATCCCAAAAATATAAGCTCCCAGTGCTGTAAGTTTAAAATATTTCAATCCATCATAGTTAGAAAAATAGGTGCTACCAAATTTGTCTGTATTTATACTGTCAAAAGCTATTTCAACCAATCCAAAAGCGGCAAAAAGAAACAGCGTACCCTTTAAAAATGGCGTAGTGATAAAAGAATTATATATACCGGAGTTGATGGTATTTTTCTTTGTCTCATTTAAAGGCAGTTCTTCTTCATAATACAATTTTGATTGCACGGCAGAAGGGGTGAGCGGGCTGGCATTTATAAATCTATATCCCAATAACTCTTGCAAATTATCAATACCCATCCAATCATTCATGGGCATATCCGCCAAAACTGTCATAAGTTTCGATTCCAAATCCTTATTCCTATCTGAATAACTATCAAAAAAGTTCCAACCTTTATACCCTGTAAGTACAAATTGAGGTGTAAACAAGGTTGCATAATGCTTTCTAAAGAATGTCTTTATTAATTCAAGGGTATCAGTTTCTATATCTTTCTGTGCTAGATTGTATAGCATTCCCGCAATAAGATTTGACCTTACCTTGGCAAGGTTTTCCTTTTCAGTACCATAAAACTCATCTATTCCGCAACTTTTTTGAAATTTACCCAATGTCGATTCAACTGGTCTTCCTGATGCACTAAATTTTATATTGCCCAATAAATAATAGGAGATTATATGGGGCAATTCTTCAAATATTTGTTTTTCGGCACTATATACATAAGTGGTTTCAGGTATTTCTGCAAGCGGTACAAAATCTTGGTAGATTGGTTTTATATAATACTTTATAATTTCCGTCTTTATCTCTTTTGGAATGTATAAATCGCCATGTGAACCGCGTGAATAGTAGTCTGACTTTATCGGGAAAAACGAAAAGTCAAACCCTTGATTTACTATTGGATTTTCAGGATTATCTAAATTGTGCTTATCTACAACGGTTTTTAAGAATGCGTCCAAATCCCTATTTGTCATAGACTCCAGCCAAACCATTTTTTCAATGGCGATAGGTAAATACCAAGGAAGACTTTTAAGAAAAGCCTTATAAATCTCCTCTTCATCAAAGACCGAATAGGCAATAAGAACCATATCAGACCTGGTGAAAGATTTTTTTGTTAATAGCAGATGTGTATTTTGCACCGTATGTGGGGTTTGCCAATCTGGGTCGGTATCCTTTAAATAGAAGGCTTTCACATACCTAAAAAGCCCTGCGGCAATCGTATCTTTTGTATAATGTTGCTCTATTTGATTCCGAGCCATGTAATCATTAGGATCTATCATAATTTTATAATTTATACACCCAACATAAATTGGATATCATCTTCGCTGATTGCTTTTAATGAAGCACTGTCTGTTGAAATAATATTGTTGAATATCTCAGATTTCTTTTCTTGCAAAAGCAGTATCTTATCCTCGATGGTACCTTGTGTTATCAGCTTGTAAGTAAGCACTGTCTTATCCTGGCCTATTCTATGCGCCCTGTCTATTGCCTGATTTTCTGCGGCCTTATTCCACCACGGATCAAAAATAAACACCACGTCAGCGGCAGTAAGGTTCAATCCTGTTCCGCCAGTTTTCAATGTCAATAAAAAGACCCTGCAGTTGACATCCGTTTGAAAACGTTCTACCAATTGTTGTCTGTTTCTCGAAGAACCACTCATACTTACAAATTCCACACCTTGTTCTTCCAATTTATCGCCAATTAGTTCCAGCGCAAACAAAAAGTTTACAAATACCAATACCTTGTGTTTATTGGCAATTGCATCCATCAATTGCTCCATCAGCATTTCAATCTTGGGCGATTTTATCAATCCATTACTTGTTGCCTCTGGTGTGGAAGCTAGCTGACGTAGTTCGCTCAATGCCTGGAAAACAAAAAATTGTGCCTTCTCTATGCCCTTTATTGCTACCTGTTGTTGGATGGCTTCCTGATAATATTGCCTTCTTTGCTCGTACAACTTTTTTTGTTCGTTACTCATCGTTACATACAAAACCTGCTCTATCTTATCGGGCAATTCTGTAAGCACGTTCTTTTTAAGTCTTCTTAGAATAAAAGGATATATCTTTTTCTTCAGATCGGCGGTTGTTTCAGCATTATTATCTTTTTGTATCGGTGATAGATAATACTGGTTAAAATTCTCAAGACTACCAAACATGGAAGGATTTAAAAATCGGAAAAGCGCATACAGTTCGCCTAGATTATTTTCTATTGGCGTGCCGCTCAGTGCTAATTTGTGTTTTGCCTGTAGAAGCATTACCGCCCGTGATGCCTGTGAAGAAACATTTTTTATATTTTGAGACTCATCTAGTATTACATAACAAAAAGGGATTTCTTGCAGTTTTTCAATATCGTTGCGCACCATCGAGTAGGTGGTAAGGATAAGTTGTTTCTTTAATGCTTCATCCAAATTCCTGTTGGAAGAATGATATACATAGAATGAAAGTTGTGGAGCAAACTTTTCCAACTCTTTTTCCCAATTGAACAATAAACTCTTAGGCATTACAATCAACGTAGGCAAGGTTTCTTCAGGATAGATTGAGGCCAATAGTGTAATGGTCTGCAATGTTTTCCCCAACCCCATATCATCTGCTAAACAACCACCCAAATTTATACTTTGTAAATATTTCAACCAATGGTAACCCTGTTCCTGATAAGGGCGCAGTGTAGCATTTATTTGCGGTAACTTATTTTCTGATTTATGCAAATCATTAAATCCTTGAAATATCTCCCTCGATTTTGCAAACGTGGTTTCAGCCAGTTTTTCATCTATCAAACCATCCAATAATGGCAAATCGAAGAAGGAAATATTTACATTATCCTTGTCCTTATTAAACAGGCGAATCAGCTTTTGCATATATCCTTCGTTTAAGATGGCATGTGTGCCATCGCTCAGGGATATATATTTGTTCTTACTGTACTGCTGTAATGCATCGAAAAGAGAAAACTGTTCATTATTAAAATGCAGACTTGCCGTCCCTTCCAAGAAATCCAATCCGTGCGTTAACCTGAGTTCCAATCTTGGTTTATTGGTACTTATCTTATACGCTTTCAGGTTTTCGGCACCCATTATCTTATACTTCGAAAGCAGGGTTGGTAATTCCTCATAAATAAAATCGGAAGCAATCTCTCTAGGAATGATAAACAGATCATTCTCCAAAATAACAGTGCCGGTCTTGTTCTTATCCGCTTTTGGGATATGTTTTAATAATAAAGTTTGTATCTCATTAATGCTACTGGAATTGTTTTCCTGTTCTATCAGTCTTACTTCTATTGTTTCTTCCAGATCATTTACGGCGGCAAAATAAGTAAGGTCATAATCGCTCAATAAATTAGCATCTATCCCTGGTAATATCTGCGAAACCCGCATACAAAGTGAATCATCTATATCTATCTTTTCAAAAATAAGTACGGGGGTGGTGGTTATTTTATGTTTCGAAAAATGGACGATATAATCATCATAAGCCAAATCTATATGTTTGGTAAAGGTGAAAAAAATGGATAGAAATTTGGCTAAATCTACCAGTTTGACGTTGGTATTAAAAAAGGTAAGAGCCTTGAAATTACTTCCTACCGGTGGGGTTTCCACTACCTTGTTTTCTGCAAAAAGATGGTTTTCGTTTATAAATTCAAAGTTGTGGTAGGTGCGGTTGTCTGCCCACATCAGTAGTGTGGCATTTATATTTATACCATCCTCTAGTGTAGTTAATTTTAATTGCAGCGTGCCGCTGTTTGGCATTGCTTCTATCACCACGCCATCTTCTGTAATCCATTGCGAGGTTTGCAATAAAAGGTCTATCAGTGCATCATTTTCATGAAGGTAAACCTGATTGATGGGGTGTTCCCAATCCACCACAAAATCTGAGCGATGATGTACGGTGGTTACCTGTTTTAGTATTGTTCTGGTTACGCCACTGTATTGCTGATAATCTACCTCTACCGGTTTTCCTTTTTCAGTTCTAACTTCTATATAAGCCCCAGAATCATCAAATAACAAACAGAATATTACTGGTATAACTTTTCCCGCTGAAACAGTTGTCGTTGTTTTTTCTTTTTTGAATACGTCGAAAACTGTTTTATCAGCCATAATATCTCTTTTTCAGTGAACTGTCACACCGCCGTCACCCCGCCACTTACTATAAACTTCATTGCATCAGCGGCAGTTACGTTATGTAGTTCCCTTATCTTATTGGGAGGCACAAAATATACAATGCCACTTATTGCATACGAATGTGGTATATAAACAGCAACGTGATTTTCTAATTCGAAATTTAACACCGCTTTTTGTGTAATAAACCCTACCCGCCACACATCTGCTCCATCTACATTTACCAATACCGGCTTGTCGAACTTCTTTTTATTACCAGCAAACGCTTCCAGCAAATCTTTTACTGAAGAGTAGATTATTTTTATGCCAGGGGTTTTTTCGAGTATCCTATCCATGAAGGAAACAACTTTTCCAACAAAAAAAGAGGAAGATACCGACCCTATCAATAAAACCAACACTAAAACCACCAAAAAACCAAGCCCTGGTATTTTCTTTAGATTGCCTTCTGAATCTACCCCTACAAAATCGGGAACTATCTTATGCAATATGCTTGGAAGGATATTATCCACTGAATTAAATAAAAATAAAACCGCCCAAATGGTTACTCCAATCGGTGCCAAAACAATAATTCCCTGAAAGAAGGATTGTACCAACTTTTGAAATATATTTTGCCTTACCACACGGCGGGTTTCCTTATCGAAGTGCATAATAGAAATTTTGTGTGTAAAGTACGGAACAAATGTGGTTATTACTGTTATTAGAATGAAAAGAACTTCAATTAAATATATGCCTATTTTGTTTGCGAAAAGTTTTACCACATAGACACAATAGGAACATAGAAAATAAAAATAAGGTAAAAAAGCGTTTCACTTTAAGGACACATCGATTGAAATATTTTATGTTTTTTATGTGAACCAATATCAAACACTATATTCCTACTATGTATATGTGGTATTTTTTAGCCTTCAATTGTTCGCTCAATCTGCCTATCGTACGCTTATACACCAATACATAATATATGTAATAGAGAACACTAGGGTTAAGGTTGCTAAATGTTTTCTTTCTGGGTAAAAAATTTTGGTGCAAATACTCCCTGCAAATCCACCCAGAATAGTAATGCTAGTTGCAGTTTTTTCATAATCCTAAATTATAGATTGTAATTAATTAAATTTCTTTGAATAATTGATTTTTTTGAAAAAAACTAACAATGGACAATTGCACTGTTATTTTTTTAAAATACTAAACTGGGGGTTGAAAAGAAGATTGTGCAGGATACACCGTGCCTGTGTCGAGAGAAAGAAGGTGAGATATAACTTCGACTTGCTGTATAAGCCTAGCGTTGTGAAACAATTTTTGGTAGCACTTTCTATATAACTGATTTGCGGCGAGCATCGTCGTTATTTTTAATTCGTACACAACCTACGACAAATAACGTTAGCAATAATAAATAATTTTATCAAAACATCCTTTCAGACGCAAAAGAGTTATACACATTTACCTTTCGGGATTTTTGGGCGGGTAACTGGATGTAATATTACGGAGACTTAAAACTAAATAGCGGTTAATTTTCTTTTTATAGTCAATGCCTAATCTTCCCTGATACTATATCCAGTAAGGTTAATAAATACATCTTCCAGGTTTGCTTTCTTTACCTGAACGGGGCGTTCAAAGCCGGTATCCACCAAATCGTCTATCAGTTTGGCAGGAGAATCAATGGCTATTATTTTCCCATTATCTATGATGGCAACCCTATCGCACAATACTTCAGCTTCATCCATATAATGCGTGGTAATGATAAGTGTGGTGCCTTGCTTTCTAATATCAAGTATCAAATCCCACAAATTTCTTCTGGCCTGAGGGTCAAGACCTGTGGTTGGTTCGTCCAGAAAAATAATCTTGGGTTTGTTTATCAAGGTGGTGGCAATAGAAAAACGTTGTTTCTGTCCGCCACTCAGCTCCTTGTATTTTGCTTTTGCCTTGTCCTTTAAGTTTACCTTTTCCAGTAATTCCATCGGGTCAACAACTTCATTGTATAGTCCGGCAAAAAGATTAATCAGTTCAATCAAATTCAGTCCGGGATAAAAGCCACTCGCCTGTAACTGAACACCAATTATTTTTTTTATTTCGTTAGGGTCGTTATCCAAGTTTAATCCATCAACCAAAATGCTGCCGCTTGTTTTCTTTCTAAGGGTTTCTATAATTTCCAGCGTAGTAGATTTCCCTGCACCATTAGGCCCAAGCAGACCAAAGATTTCGCCTTCGTAAACATCAAAGCTAATGCCCTTTACCGCTTCAAAGTCATTATAACTTTTGTGCAAATCCTTTACTTGTATTATTGTCTTTGCCATATTACAATTTTACAACAAAACTAACCCCATCGCCCGATATTCCTATCGCAGCTTTGGGGTTAGTGTATCTTTTATTAAAAAAGTAGGTGGCAAATAATAAATTGCTGGTAGCCTGTTTCAGGAGATACCCGCCCGTTATTGCGGCTACAAGTCCTGTTCCTAATAAAGCCCAACCAGTTCCTCTGCTGATATTTGGATGATCACTACTGGCATAAATTACCCCTGCTGTAAGTGCTATGGAACCAATAGTGCCTAATCCAGAACCCAATACCTTATTAAACTGATGTCTGCGATAAAGCCCTATTATATCAGGGTCTTTTGTGTTGTAGAACAATTTTCGGTATGCCCTACTGCCATTATAAAGAGTATCATTATAAAAAATACTATTGGGCTTATTAGTAGAGAGGTAGGTCATCTGCTTGGGCAAAACTCCCTTTTGGGCATTGGCATACAATGCAAAACACAAAAAGGCTATTACTAATAAACAAAATCTGTACATCCAATAAAACGGTTTAATTCCCAACATCTACTATACCAGGTCTTTGGCAAGATAAGTATCTAATTCGTCCATCATATCCTTACTGCCAATAAATAGGGGCGTTCTTTGATGTAACTCTGTAGGTATAATGTCCATGATACGTTCCTTGCCATTGGTAGCCCTTCCGCCAGCCATTTCTACTATATAGGCAAAAGGATTGCATTCATACAATAATCGTAATTTACCTTTTGGTTTATCAAGCGTACCTGGATACATAAAAATACCACCTTTCATTAGGTTTCTATGTACATCAGCCACCATACTGCCAATATATCTTTGTGTATAAGGACCACCATTGGTTTTGTCTTTCTTCTGACAGACATTGATATAATCCCTTGTATTGGGGGTGTATTGAAAAAAGTTACCGTGATTTACTGAATACACCTTACCTGAAGGAGGACATTTAATATTAGGATGGCTCAAACAGAATTCCCCAATGGCAGGATCAAGCGTAAAACCGTTTACACCACGCTTGGTTGCATATACATACATGGTAGAAGAACCATAAATGATATATCCGGCTGCTACCTGCCTACTACCAGGTTGTAGGAAATCTTCCTTGGTACATGGTTTACCAATTTCACTTATCCTGCGATAAACACTAAAGATAGTTCCGATAGAAATATTTACATCTATGTTACCACTACCATCCAAGGGGTCAAATTGAACAACATATTTACTGTTGTTACTTATCTCATCATCAAAAACAACAAAATCATCCAATTCCTCACTACCAATACCAGCGCAACTTATACCATGTTGCAATACACCCATAAATTGGTTGTTTGCATAGATGTCAAGTTTTTTTACATCTTCACCCTGAACATTTATAGTGCCTGCATCGCCTAATATATCAACAAGACCTGCCTTGTTAACTTCTACATTTACTCTTTTGGCAGCCAATCCAACATCTCTCAAGAGACTACTTAATTCTCCTGTTGCACTTGGAAACTGTCGCATTTGCTGGATGGTAAATTCATCCAGTGTAAGGATTTGTCTGTTAACTGTCATAGTGTTATTATATTATTGCGATAAAGATATAGTCTAGTTTTAAATGCAGTAGGTTTTTTATCAATAAGTTATGAGAACGGTTTAGTTGGTTTCATTACAATCAAGAACAATAAGTTAGATATTACTGCGGTTTCTTAAAATAAAAAAAGGATGTTCCTTTACTGAATTCAGGGAACATCCTTTTTTATTATTTTCATTTAAGTTTATGCAACTTCATTCACTTCTTTTTTCTTTTTCATTTTAGTGATACCATAGCCAATTGCACTAGCTACTAAAATACTTATACCGCCATCAAAAGGAACATCACTAACGCCAGGGCAACCAGGCGCTTGAGGATCTCCACCAACTCCAGTTGTATCACATTGTGCCATTAATAAGAATGGCAATAAAAACATAATTATAGTGAAAACTGTAATTAGAGAAATATGGGGTAATTTTTTCATTTTATAATTTGTTTCTTTATGCAAGAATCATTTCAACAACCATTCCAAACTAGGAACTGTAAAAATATAGATATTTTCATTAATGATGCGTTTTTTTAAATTTTTTTCGATTAAGTCTATATTCTGTCCTTATAATTGAAGATTCAGTGATATAAAACTTTTTATACCATGCGTTATTCCCTTGAATTAAAGAACATTGCTTTTTGTGGGCCTTCGCAAAAAAGAAAATCTAACAGGCTGATATTTCTTTGAAACCCTAACTTTTCTTCGAACATCTGATTATAATGGAGCGTGTCTTTTTCCTGTACATTATAATTGGGAGGAGTCCATTTGTTAAGAAAACTCACTTCATTTGAAGTTATTTCTTGTTGATTAGTTACTGAAAGTTCAACGGTTGTTTGTAGTTTAAATTTTTTAACAAGCCAAAAAAGAATCTCCATGTTCTTATCAATCAAAAAGGCATTTTGTTTTTTTATGAGTTGCTCTATTTCATTGTGATAGTATTCGAAAAAGGGAGATTTTGCATAACTGCTTACAATTGTTTTCCAGTGTTGTTGTTGCCAATTTTCTGAATAACTGATTTTTACATCCTTCATTAATTGCTTGGTATTTCTCCCGCCCTCAACGGGTACAGTTAAATTTATCAATCCATTTGCACCTAAAACAACACACCTATTCCTAAAACTCATCTTTCTAAAACTTTCCCATTGCTCAATGGTGCAATCAGTATTACTGACTAGCACCTTGAAATAATTTACGCAAGGGAAATAGTTACTTTCTAGAATAATCATTTTAAGATAAGAATATGTGTTATGCAATAAATCTATTATTAATCCAAAGAGTTCAGCAATTGATTTGCCAATTGTTCGTCTGTATAATCATCAATAAAAAACAAGATATTATTATAGGTGGAGAAGTCTTCTTTAGGGTGCATTGTTGTTATTACCACACATTTCATTCCCGCATTTGCAGCGGCTTCCACACCTTTGGGGGCATCTTCAAATACAATGCAATCTATAGGAGAAACGCCAAGTATAGTTGCAGCTTTAAGAAATGTTTCTGGATCTGGTTTACTGATAGTTACATCATCGGCACTTACAATAGCTTTAAAAAAGTGGCGCAGGTTAAGTCCATCAAGAATGAAATTTATATTGAACATTATTGCTGCCGATCCAATTCCCATTTCTATTCCTTTATCAGAAGCTTTTTGGGCAAACGATTCAAACCCGTCAATACATTTCATTACTGGCTTATAGGCAGTTTGATAAGCATGCTCTTTTTGAATAGAAAGACTGGTCATTTCTTCGGCTGTAAATTTTTCTTCGCCAAAAATTCGCACCAACAGTTCTTCATTCTTTCCATACATCTGCACTTTTACCTGTTCAAAACTCAGCCCGGCATTTAGTGTGTTGTTTACTATGTTTTCCCAAGCAATGGCATGGTAGCCCATATCGTCTATTATAGTTCCGTTCAAATCAAAAATAAAAGCTTTAGGTAAGGTCATTGTATGCGTTGTTTATAATCAAAAAAAAATGCCGATAAATCGGCAAAGAGAATCGTATTATTTAAAATGATTTTACAAAATAGATTTGGGAACAAACACTTTACTTCCAATCCATTAGTACTAAAAATGATTAGAACTTTATTTCTTCTTCATTTTCATCGTAGAATCTAAATTCTACAAGATGGAAGCTATTATTTTCTTTTATCTTAAGCTTTGTTTTATAGGTACGTTTCCACCTTTTTGCAATGGAAGAAAAAATACCCTTTGTAAGATGAGAATAAACTATTGGGTGTACAAAAAGCACAAGGTTCTTGTGTGCATGGCTAACTAAATAATTCAATCTCTTTTCAATCTCGTCTTCCAACAGTAAAGTAGCAGTTATTTTTCCAGTTCCATGACAAACAGGACACTCCTCGGATGTATTGATGTTCATCTCTGGTTTCATCCTTTGTCTTGTTACTTGCAAAAGTCCAAACTTAGAAATAGGCAATACCGCATGTTTAGCCCTATCACCAGCCATAAATCCTTCCATTGCTTCTTGCAACTTCTTTTTGTTGTCCGGCAATTTCATGTCTATGAAATCAATCACTATTATACCGCCTATATCACGCAACCTTAATTGCCTTGCTATCTCCTCGGCTGCCTCCATATTGGTTTGAAGTGCATTTTCCTCTTGGCTATTGCTTACACTTTTATACCCACTATTTACATCTACTACATGGAGCGCTTCTGTATGCTCAATAACCAGATAGGCACCGCTTGGTAAATTAACGGTCTTTCCAAATGCACTCTTTACTTGCTTCGTAACGTTGTAAGAATCAAATAACGGCACTCCATTATTGTAAAAGCTTACAATATCTACCTTGTCAGGAGCTATTCTTTGAAGATAGTTTTTAGTGTCTGTAAAAGTGTTTTTATCGTTTACAACAATCTTATTAAAGTCGGCAGATAATAAATCACGGAGAATACTGGTAGTCTTATTCTCTTCGCTTAATATTTTTATGGGTGCCTCTGAACCCTTTAGGCTTGTTTGAATGGATTTCCATGTTTCAACAAGTGATGCCAAATCCTGCTCTAGCTCTTCCTTGCTTTTACCTTCTGCGGCCGTGCGTACAATTACACCAAAACCTTTTGGTTTCATTGATTCCACTATCTTTTGAAGTCTTTTTCTTTCATCACCGGAATGGATTTTTTTAGAAACAGCAACAACTTCATTAAAGGGGGTAATGACCAAAAAGCGACCGGGTAAGCTAATTTCGCAACTAAGCCTAGGGCCTTTGGCCGCAATGGGTTCTTTTAAAATCTGTACAAGTATATTGGGTTTGCCATTAAGCACTTCATTTATCTTTCCAGTTTTTACAATTTCTGGTTCAATATTAAAGGTGGCTAAATCAAATCCATTTTCGCTTTTATCATTTACAGCCATCTGTGTAAATTTGAGGAGCGAGCGGGCATAAGGAGAGAGATCGGTATAGTGTAAAAAAGCATCTTTTTCAAACCCTACATCTACAAAAGCCGCATTAAGGCCCGGAATCAATTTCTTTACCTTTCCCAAATACAAATCCCCTACAGCAAAGCTTGCATTGTTATTCTCGCTATGTAATTCTACGAGTTTCTTATCTTCCAACAAGGCTATCTCCACACCATTTGGGGTAGAGTTTATAATCAATTCTTTATTCACGAAATTCGAAACTTTAAAAGAAACAACAAAAGCATCCGTTTTGGGGATGTGATACCGAGCAAAACACCATTCTTATCATCCTTCCATTATTGATAAAGAATTAGGGCAGAAGTTGTTGTTACTATGGCTATGGGAGTAAATTGATGGCTATAAGTAATCAATTTAAATGCTGCAACCGCCTGTGTGAACAAACAATTGCAGCATTTAGTATAAAAAAGAATTGACTATTTCTTTTTATGACGGTTCTTTCTTAAACGCTTCTTTCTTTTGTGAGTAGCAATTTTATGACGTTTTCTCTTTTTACCACAAGGCATACCTAGTTCTTTTTCTTTGTTTAAAAATAATTGTTTGTTATAATGATAGCTGTTAAACTATTTCTTTAAAAGGTTAATACGCTCTGTCAATTCTTTAACAGCGTTTTCATTTTTCACCTTGCCTTTTACTGTTGTGTACCATTTGATGGCGTTTTGCTTGTCGCCCTTCATATCGTAACATTCAGCTAGGTGTAAATCAATTTCCATATTGTCAGGTTGCGCCTTGTTTATCAGCAAAAACCTATCTATTGCCTTATCAAATTGGCCACTCTTCTTTCCACCCAAGGCAAGTATGTATTGACCATACAAATTATTAGGATTCTTTGTAACAATCTCTCTCACGGGTAAAATTCCCTGCATCGGATTGTCAGAAATACTTCCCAAAATGTAGCAGGCTCCCAAGCCTATCTTACTACTGTCGTTTGCAGGATTTATCTGTAAAGCCTGCTCAAAAAGAACTTTTGCGTTGGATGCCAACCAGTTTTCCATTGCTGGATCAGCCTCCACCAATAACCTGTCTAAAAATTGTTGGGCGGCAAATGTCAGGCTTTTTTCCGAACTTTCCAACTTTGATGCTTCGCCGTTATAAAAAGCATACGGTTCAAACAGGTGCATGCTATCTTTCCAGAAGCTTGCAAGCTGTTTATAAGCCTTAAACTGTTGCTCTTTTACGTCCCCACGGGTCACACTATTTTCTATTCGGGTTATCCTTTCAGATTGTTCAGGGGTAAGTCTTTGTTTTGCCTTTAGCAACAAATCCTTGAATTGTATGCTTGGCTTTGCATTTGCGGCAGCGGCCATTGCAGGGGCATCCTTCTTGGGAGGGATTGTATTTCCAAAAAAGAAGAGGACTAAAACTACCATTAAACCAGCGGTAGCCAAAATGAGTTGCGGACGATTCACTTAAAAATATTTTGGGCGAAATTAGCCCATTACAAAGGTTTTTTGCATTTAGTTTTTACATCCTTACCAAAATCCTTTCCTGGTTTAAAGCCGGCTATATACATTGCCGGAATATTTATGGCAATATTCCTCTTTACTATCCTGCCTACCTTGGCAGCTCTTTTTTTAGGGAAGAAAGTGCCAAAACCACGAAGATAAACACCATTTCCCTCTATTACGGCGTGTTTTATTTCACCAAAAAGAGCTTCGATGATGATCAACACATCCACTTTGGGAATACCTGTCTTATCACCTATCAACGTTATAATTTCAGACTTGCGCATACCTATTTAATTGATTATTAATAATAAAAAATAAAAGTAAGCGTTTTTATCCGATTTATAAATAATATGTAATAATTTATTGATGTTAAAATTGGGTTCTTATAAGTATAAATCAAAGTAAGAATAGCCATATCAAAGGAGCAACACATATATTTATCCTATGAAACAAAAGGTTACCGCTTTATTGATGGATTGGCATACCCGGTTTAATACCCGTCAGATGCCTTGGAAAGGCGAAAAGGATCCCTACAAAATTTGGCTTAGCGAAATCATATTACAACAGACTCGGGTGGAACAAGGCATGGGTTATTATGAAAAATTTATAGCAACCTATCCCACCATAAAGGAGTTGGCCAATGCAAATGATGAGGCAGTATTTAAACTTTGGGAGGGGCTTGGTTATTATAATCGCTGTAAAAACCTTTTATATACCGCCCGTTTCATTGCTACCAATTATAATGGCAGGTTTCCTAATGACTATGAAACTATTGTTTCCCTGAAAGGAATTGGTCCTTACACTGCTGCAGCCATTGCTTCTTTTGCTTTCAATTTGCCTTATGCCGTTGTGGATGGAAATGTTTTCAGGGTGCTTTCCCGTTTGTTTGCCATTGATACCCCCATTGATGGTACTGAGGGAAAGAAGCAGTTTTCTTTGCTGGCGCAAGAAGTTTTGGATAAAAACAATGCTGCATTATATAATCAAGCCATCATGGATTTTGGTGCTACGGTTTGCAAACCCGCCAATCCTCAATGCAATACTTGCCATTTGCAAAGTGTATGCATGGCTTATAGTAAGACATTGGTGAATAAATTGCCAGTAAAAGAAAAGGTATTGCTAAAGAAAAATAGGTGGTTTTATTATTTTATCATTCAACATAAAGATAGTGTTTTGGTGGAAAAAAGAACCACACGGGATATTTGGGAGAACCTCTATGAGTTTTATTTACTAGAAACGCGTGAACAAATAATTTGGAATGAAAATTCTGTGCAAGAATGGCTTTTTCAGCTACTGGGTATTGAGAAGCCAGCTGTTCAAAGTATTTCATCGCTACAAAAGCAACAACTTACCCATCAATTGATAAAAGGACAATTTATAAAAGTTATTATTTCATCCATCCCTAAAAACCTTTTAAAAGCCCAATGGCAGCCTTTGAAAGATTTGAAGCAATTGGCTTTCCCTAAGTTTATCAATCAATATCTGGAAGAGAAGGTAAATTGAATAAGATAATTATCACCGAGGTACAAAGAGTGCATAAATAATAAAAAGGGAAGTTGGTAAATATTATAGAGGGGGAAGGCTTAATCATTCTAACCAGTGATATTTTATATTTTCACCAACTCAACATCCAAGCGGTGCATAATGCCTATTTTAAGTTGTACGCTATTTATGGTGAGGTCGTTATATCCCGGAGCAGAAATAACCACTGTATATAGTGCTTCACTCATTTTTACTTCTAGTATGATGCCATCGGCTACGGCTACTACGGCACCTGGCTGTATAGATGCTGTGAATTTGGTGATATTAACCTTCGATACACTATCAGACGCCGTTATGCGCATACCTGTAGTGCCATTGCCAGTTACCTTTCCCAGTACGGTGTCAAACGTAAATATTGCCTTTCTGGTTTCGTCAGTTTCAAAAATCAACTGTCCATCCTTCAACATTGCCATCATGGTGGTATAAACCTTATTGTTCGCCTTCATCTTGTCGCTGGTATCCCCAGAAGTGGCTTGGGCAGTTAGCAGGTAGTTCTTATATACGGTTTCAAAAGCGGTTTTGTCGGTTGTGTAGGTAGCAGCAAATGCGGCAGGCATATTGGCACTAGCCATTTCTAGTGTTGCGGTATTGTTGCTAATAAACAAATCTGCATCGGTAATCATGGTATTCATTTCTTCCCAGCCTTCGTGGTAGGCAGCCTTGTACGATTTGTTGCCTGCCGATGCCAGCATTGTTGAAGCGGTTGTAGGATATGCTTCCTCTATATAGCTTTTAAGTTTCCTTTGGTTGGCAAGGCAGTTATACGCCAGTGGCAATAATGCAATTCTTACGGATTCTGGCATTGCATTCCTTGTTTCTTGGTTGGGCAATAACTTTGCCGCTGCCAAGGCTGACAATGCGGCTACGGCAAACGCCGGAGTGTATTTTCCCTTCAAAGCCGTGAACTTGAGAATGTTTGTATTGTAGTTTGCCCAAACAACTGCGGCTACAGTATAAAATGATTGTTGTGAACAGCCGTACAATGCGCGAACCCCTTTTTTCTTAGACATGATAGCAATATTATCTAGGCAAGGTATTGTAAGTAATTGGATAAATAATTACATTTATTTTTAATATTTTCATTTGAGGATATATGATACTATGTAAACACTTCATTGTTAGGGTTTTGAGGATGTTTTGAAGGAAGAAAAATTTTTTGGGGTACAACATTATTTACTTCAATATATTATCATTTCTTCATTCTTTCTGGAGGCCGATTCAAATCTTTAGGTTATTGTGGTTCTTTCTACTCATTGAATTCCCTCCAGATTTATCTGGAGGAATAGAATGGAAGGATTTAAAGGCTTTAGCTAAAATGCTTTTAATTCCATTCTTCAAAATATATAATCCTTTGGCTAAAGCCTGATGCACTCCATTTTCCCTCCAGATGAATCTGGAGGCAATTCAATCTGGAGGCAATTCAATCTGGAGGCAATTCAATCTGGAGGAATAGAATGGAAGGATTTAAAGGCTTTAGCCAAAATGCTTTTAATTCCATTCTTCAAAATATATAATCCTTTGGCTAAAGCCTGATGCACTCCCTATTTTCCCTCCAGATGAATCTGGAGGCAATTCAATCTGGAGGCAATTCAATCTGGAGGGATATGAAAAATTAAAATCATTATCCTTTGAATATCTCAAACCCATATCTACCAATAAATTCATCATACTCTTCATTAAAGCTTTTGTGACTATGATGCTCCTCCTGATTCTTAATATATTCCCTTACCCTATCAATAACTGACTCTGATACTGAAACAGCAAAATATTCATCCTGCCATCCAAACTTCCCTTTAGTTAAGTTATTTTTATTAATCCAAAAAGATGATTCTCCTTTAATTAGTTGCATTGTTTTTTCAATGGTTTGATCACTTCCCAAAGAAATCAAACAATGACAATGTTCCTGATATCCATTAATAAAATCTATAAATATCCCTTTTCCTTTTGCATTCTCCTTGATATGATGCCACACTTTTTGCCTTAATTCCCTAGTATCTAAAAAAGGCTCTCTATTCTTTGTACTCCATACAAAATGTATGTAAACTTTAATGTATGGCATTTTCTGTATTTATAATGACTAGTTTAACTATTTAGGCTAAAACCTCTCCAATTTTGTTCCTCCAGATAAATCTGGAGGCAATTGATATGATTGCTCTATCTCCACAGGCTAAAGCCAGTGGCAATTGATTGGATGCTTCTCCTCATTAAATTGCCTCCAGATTTATCTGGAGGGAATAAAGAAAATAAAGATAACAGGCTTTAGCCAAAAAACTCCATTTATTCTATTTCAATGTATTTGGCTAAAGCCTGATACATTCCCTATTCCTCCAGATAAATCTAGTGGAAATTGATACACAGAACAAGGACGGTGTATATACTAACCGCATAAGAAGGTTAGCAAAGTATGAGCAGCACCATTATCGGACCAGCGCCATATGGCAAACGTTTCTCTACAAAAGACGACGCGCTCTTCTCTCTACCTGCCGTCTCGAACCCAAAGAGCATTCACCTTAGGTGTAGATTTGAAGCTAATGTGGACTCATTTAGGGTAACACTAACACAGCTGCTAAACCGCACAGATCTATGTGTGGTAAAGCAAACCCTCACCTTGCTGCTGATACCCAGGGAACTGCGCGTACTGCTGCATTTGTGGAGGCCCCGCTCCATGAGTTGGTGGGCCTGGCGGCCGCTGCCCGCCAGGTGCCATCTGGTTGCCATACGGATTCATTGCGGCTTTGATCACAACTCTAGAACCCCAGGAAAACACTGATGTTAAAGATGAGCAAGCGCTGTCTCTGAAGATTCCCGGGATTCATTGCAGGATGAAGCTCCCTTCCTGTAGCGCCCCCGAGGCTTCTGCGAATGACTCATGCAAAGACTTGGTGTGCAGCTCCGCAGAGAGCCGCAAGTGGTGTACACCGACATCATACATGATCTTCCAAGTAAAGTGTACCCAGCCACTGTTTGGAAGCGGGTTAATGATGGATACCGCTTTTGATACCTGTATGCCTAGCCTGCAAGCGGTTTGGGTTTGCTCTCCGGCGTTAACTACTATTGTGGGTACAGTTCGTATAGGGCCCCAGCTGCGACGACAGTTAGGGCTGGTTATAGGGCCGGAGTCCCATTGCATCCCATGCCATGATCTTCTTGTCAATGTTGAGGGTGCTGGTTCACTCCTAGAGGCGGGCGGAGGACGACCCAGCATGGCCTAGGGGGAACTTTCACAGCGTGGCAAAGAGCCTGGGGTCGATTGGGGTCTGCTGCAGCGTTCTGCGCTCTTGCTGCAGGGTTGCCATTGCAAAACAGGGCGGCGCCCAATCAGAGAGCGCCTGAATTGGGCGACAGCCGATAGTCATTCCTCGTGAGGCCCAGCTTGGGTGCTTTGTGTCTGTCTCCAAGCTGGGCTCACACTGGTCCGAAGATCCTTTGGAGAACTGTTGCGGAAAGGTAAAAGTTAGGGTCGTCAATGAAGAGACAGGTACAAGGGATGA
>JANYEU010000004.1 GCA_025362915.1 Chitinophagaceae bacterium
GTTTTTAAATCTAAGTGGAATTAAAGCAGAGGTAACAGGTCATGTATTTAAAGTATTGATTGGGCTTGGTATTGTTTTTTCTATGGGCAGTTTTGCTTTGGGAGCATACTTTAATTTTAAGAGCTCGAAAGAAAAGATATAGATATTGCAGTAAAGAGATATGATCAAGCGGTATCAACTTTAATGGAAAATAATAAATCGTTGCAGGAACAATTGAAAACTTATGAAATCAAATTAAAAAATGTTCAAGATAGTTTAAGCAAACAATCAGCGTTAATCAATCAACTTAAAAAGTAATTTTATGAAAGATTGTAAATATGAATTTGAATCTGTTGATGAAATTCAACTCTATATTCTAAATAAACTTTTTGCAGAAGGTGACCTAGTAACAACTAGAGAGCAAAATACACTTGAGATGTGTAATGTGAATTTATGTTTGACTAATCCCCTTAATAGAAATACATATAATCCTGCCAGAAAATGGAAATTACCTTTGGCAATTGGGGAATTTGCTTGGCATGTATCAGGTTCAAATGGGGTAGATTTTATAACTTATTATGCTAGACAATGGAAAAACTTTTCTTCTGATGGAAAGTTAATAAGCCAAAGCTGCTATGGCCATAAAATATTTAAAGCGGATGGATATGGAGAAAGTCAATGGGATAGACTTTTAACCCTATTAAAGAAAGATAAGTTTTCTAGGCGAGCAGTTTTAGATGTTTATGATTCGGATAGTGGTATTGATTATTTTGCAAAAGATATAGCTTGTGTTTGTACAGTGCAATTCTTGATACGAAGTGAGAAGTTAGATGCGATTGTTACGATGAGAAGCAATGATTTAATATGGGGGCTGCCTTATGACATTTATCTTTTTACAATGCTACAGGAATTACTTGCTAACCAATTAAATGTTGAGTTAGGAAAGTACTATCATAACGTGGGTTCTATGCATATTTACGAAAGGCACTTTGATTTAGGGAAGCGTATGATTAATGAAAAAATGCCTTCTATTTTAAATGAACCAAAAATGGAGGGTCATAACTTCATCAATGAGTTTCTTAAATATGAAGAGTTAATTAGGCAAAAGGATATCAGTTTTGATACAATTTCTTCCCTCGAAATAAATCATTATTGGAAGAACTTACTAACTCAACTAGTGAAATATAGAGTTGAGAGAGGTAATAAGAAGAAATTTGCTCTCATATAAGTTTCATCAACGACATATCTATTCCCCTCTTCATTGTAATACACAAGAAACCTCGTTTCCAATTGGCTACTTGGGCAATAGTACTTTTCATTAATCCAGAAGTATTAACCTTAAAACGCATTTAACCTTATAACAGCAAATTTTGAAAATTGAAAACCGTAAATTGCACACCTAAAATTTAATTATGACAATAGGTACTTTTTCTTATCCGATGCCGGTTAATGAACCAACATTTCAATACGCTCCCAATAGTCCGGAAAAAACTGCACTGAAGGAAACGTTGAACACCTTAAAACATGCCCCCGTAAATATTCCGATGTATATAGGTGGTGAAGAAGTGTTTACAGATAAAAAGATTGCCATAAACCCTCCTTACGAAAAAGAATTTCTGCTGGGGCATTTTAGCGAAGGGGAAGAAAAGCATGTGCAGCAAGCCATTGATGCGGCTTTGGCTGCCAAGAAAAGCTGGGAGGACATGAGTTGGGAGAATAGGGCGCATATCTTTCTGAAAGCTGCTGATTTATTGTCAACGAAATATCGCTATCATATTGTAGCCACAACAATGCTTGGACAAGGCAAGAATGTATATCAGGCCGAAATTGATGCTGCCTGTGAGTTGATTGACTTTCTTCGGTTTAATGTACATTTTCTAGGCGAGATCTACAAACAGCAACCCATTTCATCGCCCGGCATGAACAATAGGGTTGAATGGAGGCCACTGGAAGGATTTGTATTGGCGGTGAGCCCGTTTAATTTTACAGCAATTGGTGCCAATCTGTGTGCTAGTGCCGCATTGTGTGGCAATGTGGTGGTTTGGAAACCTGCCTATACGCAAATTTATTCTGCCAATATATTCATGAAAGTATTGAAGGAGGCTGGTTTGCCAGATGGTGTGATAAACCTTATATATGTGGATGGGGCTGTTTTGGGGAAGGTATGTTTTTCTCATCGCGATTTTGCAGGCATACATTTTACCGGTAGTACAGGCGTGTTCAATACCATGTGGAAGAGCATTGGGGAAAATATTGATAAATACAAAAGTTATCCAAGGATAGTGGGCGAAACTGGAGGAAAGGACTTTGTGGTGATACACGAAAGTGCCGATGTTGATGTGGCAGTAACTGCATTGATACGTGGAGCTTTTGAGTTTCAAGGGCAAAAATGTAGTGCGGCCTCCAGGGCTTACCTGCCAAGTAATATTGCTAATGCGATAAAAGAAAAACTGGTAGCAACTTTGGCAACCATTAAAATGGGTTCGCCGGAAGATTTCAGCAACTTTGTTAATGCTGTGATTGATGAGCGTGCTTTTGACAAGATTTCTGGATATATAGAAACCGCGAAGAATGACCCTTCTGTAAAGATAATTTCTGGCGGCAAATATGATAAAAGTATTGGGTATTTTATAGAGCCAACCGTGATAGAAACCACCGATGCCAAATATAGAACCATGTGCGAGGAAATATTTGGGCCAGTATTGACCATATATGTTTATGATGCAGCGGCTTTTGAGGAGACATTGACTATTGTGGATTCGACATCGCCGTATGCCCTAACTGGTGCTATCATTGCTCAAGATAGACGTGCTGTGCAACTTGCTACCAATAAATTGAGAAACTCTGCAGGCAACTTTTATGTAAATGATAAACCAACCGGGGCAGTGGTAGGTCAACAACCATTTGGAGGTGCAAGGGGAAGTGGTACAAACGACAAGGCAGGAAGTATGATTAATCTATATCGTTGGTTGAGTGCAAGGACAATAAAAGAAGTATATGTTCCTTTTATTGATTATAAATATCCATTCTTACAAGAAAGCTAGTACAAGATAAGAAGAAGTAACGAACCTAAAGAGCATTGTTTTTAGGTTCGTTACTTACTGCTTTTACAACGTGAATATCTGTCCTTACAACGGCAAACTTCTTGGTTTGCGGTTGTAACTTCGTCAATAAAAAAACACTTGGAAAGAAAATAGCCGCTTGAATAAATATAACAGGTGTACATCCTAATGGAAGTGCGAAATAAGTGATTACTATAAACACTGCCGCTACAGAAACCAATGTAAATAATATTTGTTTATGATTAAAACCCCTGTCCAATAATAAATGGTGGAGATGCTTTCTGTCTGGAAAGAACGGAGAATGACCATGCAATATCCTGATGCCAAATACGCGAAGTGTATCCAATAATGGTACCGCAAGTATTCCAAAAGCCATTGCCGGTGGGGCTAATTTTATATTTGGGAGTATTGATATGGTAGAGGTGGCGGCAGTCTCAATAAAATGAATGGCCAGAATAGCATTTATCAATCCTACCAACATGGAACCTGTATCTCCCATGAAAATTTTAGCGGGAGAATAATTGTATATCAAGAATGCAAAAAGACTGGCAGGAAAAACAAAGCCAATCAACGCATAAAACATATCACCATTTAGGTAAAAGAATGTTCCAAAAACAGAACAGGTAAGAATACCCAATGAACCCGCCAATCCATCAATGCCGTCTATTAAATTGAAAGCATTCATTATTACGATGATTGTCATCAGCGTAAGCATATAACTAAATGAATTTATTATGTAGCTGACACCTAAAAAGCCATAGAGGTTACTGATGGCCAGATTTGCCTTGAAAATGAGTATGATAGAAACAATCAATTGACCCAATATTTTCTTCATGGGGCGCAGTTTCAAGATATCATCCTTAATTCCGTAGAAGAACACCACCAAGAAAGAAGCGTAGAAATATTGTAATTGACTTGCAATGGCAGGAATACTTTGGGTGAGCAACAATCCCATCATGAAGCCAATAAATATACCGAGCCCGCCAAGAGAGGGTATCGGTTTTTTATGCACCTTACGCTCATCGGGTATATCAAAAAGCTTCACCTGATCGGCAAGCTGAATGATGATTGGCATTGCGTAAAAGCTTATTATGAAAGCTATGATTACTCCTATAATTATGTTTCCCATAAATTTATTTTTTGTTTCCCCATGGCAAGTACTAAAAAGTGGGGATTCAATCGCGGTGTGAAAATAGATATTTTTATTAAAATAAAAGAATCTAATAACCTCATTACTAAATACGCATACTATTCGTGCAATTAAAACCATTAAAAGATGTTGTCTTATACTATTTTTACCCTCTTTAAACAACAGACTCATAGTCTCATTTCTAATTGATAAAAGTCTTTATGTGTGGCATAGCAGGAATTATTTCTCCATACTCATCCTTGGTTCAGACTCAAAAGGTAGAGCGAATGATGGATGCCTTACACCATCGTGGACCGGACGGAGAAGGGAAATGGATTAATGATGAACATACGATTTGTTTAGGCCATAAACGCTTGGCAATTATTGATAGAAGTGATGCTGGCAACCAACCTTTTCACTATCTGCATTATACACTTGTATTCAACGGGGAAATTTATAATTACATAGAAATAAAGGATACCCTTCAAAAACAAGGATACACTTTTAGAACCGATAGTGACAGTGAGGTAATACCTGCGGCATTTGATTTTTGGGGAAAAGACTGCCTACATCAGTTTGATGGCATGTTTGCTTTTGCATTATATGATGGAAAGAATAAGGAATTGTGGATTGCGAGGGATAGATTCGGGGAGAAACCTCTTTATTATCATACAATCTATAAACAGCGGGGACAATTTGAACAATTTCTATTTGCAAGCGAAATGAAGGCGCTTTGGGCAATTGGCGTCCCAAAAGAATTAAATGGAACAATGATGCTGAATTATATTTCGCTCGGTTATACCCAGAACCCCATCAAACAAACACAAACCTTTTATAGCAATATACTCTCATTATCAGCAGGTCATCATTTATCTATACAGCCAGATAAAGGAAGGGTGCAAATGAAAAAATGGTACAAATTAAATGAATCGGGAATCGGGAATCGGGAGTCGGAAGTAAGTGATGGTGTATTGATTAAACAATTCTCTGATTTATTCTCTACCTCAGTAAAACGAAGATTACGAAGTGATGTTTCTTTGGGTACATCCTTAAGTGGTGGCTTGGATAGTAGTAGCATTGTAGCAAGTCTATTTGACAATGATACTGACTCTTTACAAACCTTTTCTGCGGTATTTCCTGAGTTTGCGCAAGATGAAAGCCGTTATATAAAGGAGATTCAAACGCATTATAAGGACAAGGATTTTGACAGTCATTACATTACGCCTACTGCTGATGACTGTGTAAAATATTGGGATAAATTAATGTTTCATCAAGAAGAACCCATTCAAAGTAGCAGTGTGTTGACCCAGTTTATGGTGTATCAACTGGCAAAAGAAAAGGACGTAACTGTATTGTTGGATGGTCAAGGGGCAGATGAAGTGCTTGGCGGATATAAAAAATATATTCCCTGGTTTTTGCAAAATAAATTTTTATCAGGCTACGCAGATTTTGTAAAAGAAAAGCATTTATTAAAAGAGAATGATTTTCTGGATAAATGGGATATTAGAAATTATGCAGCTGCTTATTTCCCAGAGAAAACAGCGAAGCAATTGCAACTAAAGGCTATCTCACAGCAAAAGAATCATCCCTTTATCGAAAGAGATTTTTATAATAAATACCATAATGACGATACCCTTCAAAAGCCTATTGTGAAATCTTTGGAGGATATTCTGTACTATAACACATTCACTTTTGGTTTGCAAGAACTATTGCGGTATGCTGATAGGAACTCAATGGCGCACAGTACAGAAGTTAGATTACCTTTTTTAAATCATCAATTGGTTGAATTTATTTTTTCTCTTCCAACCTCTCTAAAAATAAGAGATGGATATACCAAGTGGATATTGAGAAAAAGTATTGAGGATAAACTACCAGCTAATATTGTTTGGCGAAAAGGAAAGATAGGTTATGAACCACCACAAGAACAATGGATGAAGCAGCCCGCCATCATAGAAATGATACATGAAAGCAGGAAGAAATTAATTTCTAAAAATATACTTAACCCAAAAATCTTAAATGTTCCTGCTCAAGCCAAATCTGCCCACGCATCAGATAATTACGATTGGAGATATTTAAGTGCCGCAGCTATACTATAATTTTTTATTC
>JANYEU010000053.1 GCA_025362915.1 Chitinophagaceae bacterium
GCCATAAATCCACCTCCTTTTTACTTTTTCTTTGAGTGCATTAGGGATTAACCTCTCGCAATTTGTAGCTACATAATATGTTTACGCGGCAGGAATGCTTATTCTTTTTTTGCCGATATTTTTTACTTTCTGATATAAAGATGGCAGGGCGGTTCGGATAAAACAATAGCCAAATTTAGCCTTTTTTTGTTGGCGTGGCTTTCGGGATAGTTTTGTTGCTTATTTTCACATCGTAGTATTACTACAAAACAGAACAATAACTAGGGTTTCATCCATAAATAAAGAAAACTAATGACAACAATAGCGTACATTGAAGACCATATAGCGTTTAGAACTTTGGTGGTAAGGAGTTTGGAGAGCGAAATGGAAAACTGTAAAGTTTATGTATATGACAATGGCTTAGACTTTACCAAACGGTTTCCCACCCAAAACTACACTCCCGCAATAATACTGATGGACATCAGGATGCCCGAAATGAATGGCTATGAAACAACCAGATGGCTGAAAAAACGCCATCCACACATTCCTGTTTTGGCTTTAACCGATTTGGAAGAACCAAAAGCCTTGGAGGCCATCATAGAATGTGGTGCAGATGGATATACCAGCAAAACAAGGTGTAGCATACCGGGGCGTATGCCCAAGATAATAACACAGATGATTGGTGGAAATGGATACTACGATAATCTGGAAATGTACAACCAAGTAAAAAAAAGGATGCTGACAGAAACTAAAAAAAACAAGGTAGGCATCAATGCTATATCCGATGCTGAAATGAAAGTATTAAGATGCCTTCCCTCCGATAAAACACCTATTACACAAGCCGAAGAGTTATACATGTCTATTTATACCTACAATAATCATTTAAAAAGAATTAAGACTAAAATTGGCAATAAAACCTCCAAATCACTTATGACTCTTGCGCATTCTTTAGGATTGATCGAAATGTAAAAAGATTGGTTTAATATCTACATTCCCTTACAAAACATCAATTGGTTATCGGAATTGGGAATAATGTGGGCAATACGCTGAAAAATCTAGTTTTTGTTATTTCAACCTGATTGTTTATTCAAATAATACTGTTACCTTGTGTGTCTTAAAACGGAAAAAGCAATTCAAGCTTTAAGAAAATAGTATCAGTTCTTTCAATAACGGGTTTCTTTTGTAAAAAAGTGAATTGACATTGCCGCAATGTCAATTGACATTGTTCTAAAAGTTAATCATTCTGGCAAAAAACACATTCATCCTTAAACGAAGTAAAAGCAGTTTAGGGGCACATAATGTAGGTTTGGTGCAAAATGATATTATTTTAATGCAAAATAAACCCATTTCGACGTAATGTGAACTCATTTTGATGCAATATGAACTAACATTGCGGCAATGTCAATTGACATTTTTACTTTTTTAAATCGTTTGCCAATGATAATAAAGCTATAACTCTTCTTTTTTCTCCCTCTATTCCCTGTACGGTTAACTCCAAGGGAACATGGTACGATGGTAGAAACAATTTTTTTTGAACATCTAAAATTTATTGAAATGGCAAAGCCCGTTTTAAAATTTGGAAAGTTATCAATTGAAGCGCGTGTATCACGCACGCTCGAAATTGCAGTAGCAACGGCAAAACCGGAAGGGGTTGCCATTTACGTTACTCCAATACCTACATTGGCATCTATTACAGCATCTGCGAATTTATTGAGGAGTAACCAATTTGATTTCAAAGCTGGGGTTTTAGGCGCAAAAACAGTGAGGGACAGGCAGAATAGGTCCAACACTTTGTTGATGAACCAATTTGTAACCTATGTTGAGGTGGCTAGTGGTGGCGACCAAGCAAAAATAGAACTCACCACACTAGAGGTGAAGGCATTGCCTGGTGCATCTGTAGAAATGGGAAAAGTGACTGGCGTAAAGGGAAAAGTAGGCAGATTTGCTGGAGAAAGTATATTGTCTTGGCAAAAAATGCCCAAGGCTGGTTTTTATCAAATTCAAAAAAGTGCTGATGGTGCAACTGGTTGGCTTAACCAAGGCGACCCTGTTACAAAGACAAAGGCTATAATTGATGGATTGGTACCTGAAACAGGGAGCTATTATAGAATTTCTGCTGGAAACACCTTAGGGCCAGGTTCTTGGAGCGACCCACTTAAAGT
>JANYEU010000055.1 GCA_025362915.1 Chitinophagaceae bacterium
ATTTTTAAACCGATCCATCAAATCATCATGAAAACGCTCAAACCCAAACCCATACTGCACATCCAAGTCTTCTATCTCAAAGTCTTCTTTTACATCGTGCGACTGCAACATAAATTCTCCTTTAGCCGTCACTTCTACCATATATATGATGGGCTGTTCTGGTCTTTCGGGTGTTGTTTCCAAAGTACATTTGTCAATATACTCCCTTAATGGTTCTTCTATTCCCCATTCCTCCCGCTTGCTAGAGTTTTCATTAGGCATTAAAACAACAATTTGACTTATAAAAACATGGTGTGGATCATCATGATAATCCTCAATAAATGCAGGCACATCAAATTCCTCCGCATCATATTCCTGAATCTGCGTAGCATAAACCATATAACCTGGATTGTCTTTAAACGTAAGGGTATATTTAATTACGTTACTCTCATGGTTAATCATGTATTTGCTAAGTACCACCGCATTCATATTTGCCACCAATTCACCCAATAATGCAATGGCATCCACATGTTCATTGTACGTTAGTTGCGACGGATAAACCTTATTTCTTAGCAAGTAAAAAGCCACATTAGGAAAAAATTCCGCATTAGAGCTTCTCTCTGCCAACCACATGGCTTCTGCTTCCGTAAAAATAATGTCTTCTTTCTTCTCCCTTGCCGTGTACCAAGCATCCCATTCCTCACTAGTTATTGGTTTTGTTTCCTCATTGGTTAGATTCACAGGTAGGTTAAAAAATTCATCCTGTGCCACAAAAGCTTTTTTCTCTTCCTCTCCATAATAACTTATCTCACGTACAAAAACACTTACAGGTTTCTCATCAAAATAAGTAATCTTCTTTATCCAATTGCCATGATGGTCGTTTTCTGTTTTTGCTTTATACACATCTTCTTTATCCACGGGTATGTAAGGAGGGGTAGGCTTTCTATCCCCATTTTTATCATATAGATGGCGGTATTTTGTTGTTTTTATAATACTGCCATCCGGGTTCAATTCATCTTGTTCTATAGGGTTTCCTTTAAAATTTAGCCTATATTTTACCCATTTGATTATTTTGTCACCTTTTGTCATGATGAGTTCAGTAAAATGCCCTTCTTCGTTATAAGTGCGCGTGTTTTTAGAGTCTTCGATGCTTTCATTACTAAAATTCGTATATTCTTCTAGCAGTTTCCCATCTTCATTATAAATATTTTGATGGTTAAACGAGACTTTGCCCTCTCTATTAAAAGATTGGAAGAGCAACATATCCCCCTTCTCATTATACGTTGTCACCTTCTCGCCATTATAAAGTCCACCCATCATATAGTCTCTATCCAAAATAGGCAACTCTTGCTCATTGTAGGTAATTATATCTTTTCCACCGTTAGCATTAAACTTTATATTCTCCGTTTTTGCACCCGCTTCTGTATAGGAATCAATAAAACTTAAATTTTCAAAGTCAGTTCCCTCTGGCTCGCCCATATACACTTTCCCAAACCGTGTAAATGCCTTATACCTACTTTGTTTTATTTGTTTTACGGCCCCCTTCAAACCATCTTTCTCAACTGTTGTCGGTTTTACTACAACTTCTTCTTCCTTTTCCATGATGATTATTTTTTTTTTTTGAAACAAAAAAGGCAAGTGGATAATCTTATTCTACCCACTTGCCTTTAAATAAATTGTTAATGATTAGTTTTCAAGTAAGACCTCACCTAAATCCTCTCCAAAAGAGAGGACTTTACACCCCGACTAAAAATAAATCGCTTCATTGCTTGCCCTTCTCTTTAGGAGAAGGGTTGGGATGAGGTCTAAAATACTTTTTCTACTTATTTATACTTAAACCATTTAAATAATTCCTGCACTAAACATAGCGCACCAAGGGCCAAAGTCGCCATTTTTGTTTACATACCTTCCAAAATACCAACCTTTTTTACCTTCATCGGCACTGGAAAACTGTATCTTCTTTTTGTTTTTGTTCAAAAAAATGGTATTGTGGCAATCATCCACCGATGTAGGGGGTAATAGGCTTATGACATATCGGAGTTCCACAAACGAAACCCCTTTTGGCTTTGCTCTCTTGCCGGTTACTGTATCTGTAAATCCAAAATAATGTGCTAGAGGTTCCATATAGGTTACTTTTCCTACCACTGTACTAGTGGGGACTGGAAGCACACCCTTTGCCCCTCCCATTGGATGAATATGAAAGGTGAGCCTATCAGCAGCCGTTACATTTGGGTTGTTCATTAAGAAATCTTCTATTATCATACCAATGTCACCACTATAGTCTGGCTGAAATTCATTACGGTTTGCCGTTGCACCTGGTCCTTTGGTAGCGGCTGTTTCGCAAATAAGTACCAAACCATTCCATTTGGTTGTCTTTGGCGAAAGGTTGGTTAACGAAAGTGCAGGAATGCCATATAGCGTTCCTTTCGCTACAAAAATGGGAACAGCAGCCTGTTGGAAGGCGTGGAATGTAGCAGGATTTGTAGGGATACTAAATGTATTTCTTAGCGTCATCGTTATATGCTTTTAGTAGCATTATGTAAAGTGAAGCTATAAGTGGGGTTATTAGTTCAAAAACTCTTCTATTTAACAATACATTGTGAGTTTGGTGTTTATTTTTTTAATAAAAGGGGGTTTTCTTTTTATTATGCTATTTTATAGCGCTTGGAGATGTATTATTTTGCTATATAAGAGGCTAATAAAGCTTAGTCAGAGACTGATAAAGCAATATTAACGCCTGATAAAGCAATATTAATGTCTGATAAAGCAATATCAGTGTCTGATAAAGCAATATTAGTGTTTGATAAAGCAATATTAATGTCTGATAAAGCAATATTAGTGTTTGATAAAGCAAACTAAGAGACTGATAAAGCAAACTAAGAGGCTTATTAAGCAAAGTAAAAGGTTTATCTAACAGATAAAGGGTCTTATCTAGCAGATAAAAAAGCTTATAAAGGATAGTACCCAAAATAGTAAGCCCTTTAAATAGTTTGAATTTGGAAATATAAAAAGATGTATTGTTGCATTTGCGTAAAAGAAACAAACCAGCGTATATTTTTTTATTTGATTGATTAGTAATGACTTAAAAAAATATACGCTAGTTTGATGGATTGAAAACATGCGCATATTTAAGAGTTAGTGGCAATTTTTAAAGACACCCTAAAATGAAATTCAGTCAGCGAATTGGCAAGACACATTTAACTAAGGAAATTCAACTTGAATCCATTGACGAAGAGTTAGAAAATGGGCTTTGGAATATTTATGACCTTTATATTTTGCAAAAAATTAATGATGAACGCGACTATACTTACAATATAAGACCCAGCGTTTTTTTTAGCAATTCTTTATGGCATCATTATTTTAAAAAGCCAATTGACCAAATTCCATCGCAGTTTTATCGAGTTCAAACTGAAATTAGAAAATACTTTTTCTCTTGTGAATGGTATAATCTTTACGACTTCATAGAATTCAACATAGATTTAGTGCAAGAAAAATTTTTTCAGCACAGCATTAATGTAGAAAAAATTTTTCAAGCCTCTAACGAAATTCTTGAAAGAGAGTTTG
>JANYEU010000068.1 GCA_025362915.1 Chitinophagaceae bacterium
TGCCTACATCGGGGCTGTCCACCTTATTCACAATGCCCTTGGCATTATCTTCCATATAGATGGTTTTAGGATTAGACTCCGTCCAATCATCTATCGATTCTATCTGATCCTTAACCCTTTCATTCTTCAAGAATTTATTGCGTGGGTTTATCTGCGCGCCACGACCTTTTAGATAGTTTTCATTATTCTCCATAAAATTAATTTTTATTAACTGACCTTACTCTTATTAATAAATACTCCTTACGATGCCTAAAAATTTACCACATAGACACAGTAGGCACATAGAAAAAATAAAAGAAGGAAAGAAACGTTTCACTTTAAGGTCACATAGACTTGAGTATAAAAAGTGAAACTTTTTTTGCTATGTTTTCTTATCCCAACCGATAGTAAATACTATGTGCCTACTGTGTCTATGTGGTAAATTTTTTATTCCGAAAAAACTGCATTACACCTATTCTTGATGGCTTCAATTCAGAACAAACTTGCCTGTTCCAGCTTTTTTACCTGATTGAGCAATGGAAATTTTTCTATCACCTTATACCCTTTGCTTCCTTCTTTTCTTTTCAATAACAATAATTCATTCACCATAAACGATGCATTAAAATGGGTGTTACCATATTCCAACCACCCCTTCTCATATTGCCAAGGCAGTAGCTTGTGGGCAATGGACACCATCGGCTCGGTAATAAAGTGCGGTTTGTTTTGGGCATTTGGTTTAATGTATGCCTGCACATGTTTTAGTTCTTTTATCAGTTCCATTATCTGATTTGTTGTTTGCACTTTCAGGTAAATGGTATGTGATGGAAGGCTGCCATAATCGTCCAATATAATTCTGAAAGACGGGTTTACCAAGGCAATATTCCGCAGCCTGTTTACAAAAGGTCGCTCTGCCAACTCGTACTGACTAAACTTTATAAGTGTAATCTGTGGTTTTAAATACAATGCCTGTGGACACTGATAGGTTTCTGAAAACCCCTTTTTTATCTCCATAATCTTCTCTATCAAGTCTTCGTGGGGCTGGATAACTAGTAAATATTCGTTGATTGATTCGTTCATAAATTTTTTTAATATTGAGTGGTTGCTATAAAAAATATTTACCTAATTTTATCTAAATACCTTTTATTTTCAATTTTTCACTTCCATTAACGTCTGTAATTCTTAGAAAACATCTCAATCCCAGTTTTTAGAGTGTCCCGGAATCTAAATTAACAAGCCCGAAGAAAGAATTAACTATCCCGAAATCATTATTAACTATCCCGAAGAGAAAATTAACCTTCCCATAATTAAAATTAACTATCCCGAATTCCAAATTAACCATCCCGAAGAGAAAATTAACCATCCCGAAGAGAAAATTAACCATCCCGAAATCTTTTTTAAACAGACCATTTTTTGGGTGGTCTGTTATATCATTTATAATTAATGAAAAAAAATGTGTTTTTTATCGGGATATTATTCATCCGCTCAACAATTGAATAATACATTTTCTGCTGATGATAACTGGAAACTCGTTAGCTGTTTACAAGTATCAAACTGATGTTGCCTACGTAATAAAACCAACTCGTTTATCTCGAATGAGGCACTGAATGTTTTTGGGGAATAATCCATTATCGCCTTTTCAAAGATGGAAGGCGATAATTGTCTGGCTATGGTAAGGTGTGGCTTGGTAACCAGGTGCATTGGCGGACAATCATTGCTACGCACATAATGATTGATGGACTGTAGGGCATTGGCCAATTGCTTGAATGGCTGCTGTTGCTGCACCCTTATATATATGGTATGCGGAGGAAAACCGCCATAATTATTGAGCAATACAGAAAACCTAGGCTGTGTGCCAATGGCTCGGTTCATCCATCGGATAATGGTTTCTTCCATGGCCTCCTTCGCCAAAAAGTTCGCAATTGTAATGTGCGGTTTGGTTTTTATAGAACCCTTTTCGCCATACTTATCAAAAAAGCAATGCTTTTCTGCCATTACATCTTTATATACTTCCTCGCTCGGGGTTGCCACCAATAAGTACTCGAACAGGTATCCGTATTCGTTTGGCAAACTTCTGCTTTGTGGTTGTGCTGTTAAGTCCATAAAAAATAAATATTACTAGAAACAATTTTAGCATAAAAATACTACATAATTTAGCAAACTAAAAAATAAATATTATGTCTTCTGAAATTTTATCCCGTTCTGCTTATAATGGAAGCAAGAATTTTAGTCAAAATGATATTCAGACAGCCAATGCCACAGGCTTTGGAGCGGCGGCCGATGACTATGCCGAAAGGGGAATAGACCTGAACGAACAATTGATAATGAACAAGCCGGCTACGTATTTTTTTAGGATGAATGGCGAGGCGATGCTGGAAGCTGGCATATACCCTGGCGATATCTTGATTGTAGATAGAAGCTTAAAAGCCCTGTCGGATAAAATTATTGTGGCCGTGGTAAACGGGGAGTTGTTGGTTAGGCTTTATAAACAAAGCTTTGATAGCCGTTGGTTGCAGCCGGCCAATAAACGCTTTGATAACATAATGATCGAAAAACACACTTCTTTTAATTCGTGGGGGGTGGTTACCTGTGTTATACAGCTAATAGACCCGGAATTGATTGCTTTTAATACACCAAAAAAGTAAGTTATGGTTGCCATTGTAGATTGTAATAGTTTTTATACTTCTTGCGAACGGATTTTTCGGCCAGATTTGGAGGAGAAGCCAATCATTGTTTTAAGTAATAATGATGGGTGCATCATTGCCCGTAATGATGAGGCAAAGGCGATGGGGGTGGGCATGGCTGGCCCTTATTTCAAGGCAAAAAAGCTAATTGAGGATAATGGTATAACCACATTTTCCAGCAATTACAATTTGTATGGCAATATGAGCTGGCGCGTGATGGAAACATTAAGGATGTTGATGGGAGAAGAGAATGTAGAGGTTTATTCTGTAGATGAATGTTTTATAAACATGGAAAAAATACCTAAAAAACAATTGCATAGTACTGCACTTGACCTAAAACAAACAGTGGAAATGTGGACAGGCATAAAAGTTTCTATTGGTGTGGCACCCACCAAAGTGTTGAGTAAAGTGGCTAATAGGCTTGCCAAAAAGAATAAAATAAATACCAATTGTATCTTGGTATTGGATACTCCCTTAAAAATAGAACAGGCGCTGAAAAACACAAAGGTGGAAGATATTTGGGGAGTTGGGGGACAATATGCAGCCAAACTAAAGGCAAAAAATATTATTACAGCTTATGATTTGAGTAAAAAAGATTTGTTTTGGGCTAGAAAAAACTTAGGAGGTGTGGTTGGTGAACGCTTGATTTATGAATTGAAGGGAGATAGGAGAATTTTTTTGGAAAATCCGTTGGTAGAAAAGCAGATGATTGCCACCACAAGGATGTTTGGAAACCCGGTTTCTGATATTAAAAGTATTAAGGAAGCCATTGCCACTTATACTACCAGAGCTGCAGAAAAACTGAGACGCCAGCATGGGGCTGCCAAAACCATTAGTGTTTTTGTAGTGCCTAAGGAACAGACCACTAATACTCGTTTTAGACATGGTACTAGTATTGGCGGTCACTTTACATTACAAAAAGCCACTTCTCTAACCAATGAGTTGATAAAACCAGCTGTAGATTTGGTAGATAAATTGTTTGAATCGGGAAGGTCTTATAAAAAGGCTGGCGTAATGCTTAGTGGACTTGTGGCTGATAGCTCCATCCAAGGAAATCTTTTTATCCCGCATAGTACAAACTGTCAGCGGTTACTGATGAGCATGATAGATAATGTTAACTTCTCCATGCGGGACGATGTATTAAAATTTGCGGTAAGCGGCACAACCCGCAATTGGAAAATGCAACAAAACTTTCATAGCCCCCGCTATACTACCAGATGGGATGAGCTAAGGGAGATTCAATAGTCCAATCAATTAAAACAATGAAGGATTCTTTCTGACGAAGACTGGTTTTTTTAGATTCAATCCACAAATATCATTCAGTTTATCTACCATATAAATCGTCAGTTCCGGAGAAAACGCCTCATCGTGCATGTGCATGAAAAAGTAAACCTCCTCTATTCCATTATCAATCCAATATTTTATCCTGTCAATCCATTCATCAACCCTGGTAAAATCTGTGGGATGCAGGCTATTGCCAACATATCTGATAAATGCCTTCGGAATAGTCAGTTGCATGTGAGCACAATCCCTTCTACCACTGGTATCGGTGATTACAAATCCTATTTTGTGTTCCTTTAAAAAGGAAACCAATTCATTGTTTATTGCTTTATCACTAAACCATTCCGGATGACGGACTTCTACAAAGAATTGGAATTTGGTAGGCAAGCTTTTTAAATAATCGAACAGTTCCTTTATTCTTTTTGGACTGAACGACTCACCTACTTGTATGAATATTGGTCCTAACTGTTCTTCAAATGCAGTCAATCCTGCCAAGAAATCTTCTGTCATGTCCTTTTTTCCATAGAGGCTACCATCATGGGTTACCACCTTATACATTTTTGGGCAGTAAATAAAATCTTTTCTGCTTGTTTTTTCAGCCCATTTACCAATACTTCTTGTACTGTGTATCCTGTAATGCGTTGCATTTAGTTCAATACTATTGTAATGTTTTGCATAATGCTCCAGAAAATCTTTTTCCTCAGTTTTAGGTGGGTAAATCTTTCCTACCCACTCACTCCTTCCCCACTTGGAACAACCCAGATGTACCTTGGGTGCAGGATTTCTTATTCCTGACAAAACATCTCTATTTAATGAAGGGTCTTGCGGCAAACTAAAATCTATATGGTCAAGCTCTCGTTCCGAAACACGTCCAAATTCCATGGCGGTGGTTTTAAAGTTAATAACAGCCCGAAATTAAGGAAATTTTAATCTTTTTTTATTTTTTCTCATGGAAATATTAAAAAAAATTTACATCCTATTCAATTACTCCTTTATTACAGCTTTCTTATAAATAGGCACCGTACTGCAAGGCTCACCGTACATGATACTTTTGGCAAAGGGTCTTAGCTTGGCTGTTATTTCTACATACGCACTTTCTGGTATTGATACTTCTCCACAGCCTTTTACAACAACCCTTTTATCGGTGTATTCTTCCGCATTCAATCCTGTTAATTTTCTGGTAATCAAGGTGGATATTAATTGTGCCTCATCTCCGAAGACTAAATCTTTTGCAACAGGTTGCAGATAATTTGCAGCCAACATATATGCCCACATGGGTATTACCGCATCTGCAGTACAGGTGATTGCAACATATTTATCTTGGTATTTTGTCCATTCCGTTGTTTGTAAGGCTACCCGGTAATCCTTTTCCTTAAGAATCAATCCCATAAAAAGGTATTCTTTCAAATCAAAAACCACTATCTCTCCTTTGGGATAAAATTCTTCCAAATCCAATGTTACTATTCCACTTTCTGCTACCTTATTTACAATTGCTGATTCCATAATTAATTATGATTGAAAATGATTTGAATGAAAGAAATGATTCCTTTTTTCATTACGAAAGTAATCGTATCTAGTTGTTATTGTTTTCGCTATATGCAAAAAACAAAACAGCCACTCCTTTTTAAAGGGTGGCTGTCTAAATATTACTCTTTTATACTCTCCTTATCTCCCCTTTAAGGGATAGGGGTTTAATAAAACTTACTTCTATAATCCTTTACAGTAGCAGCCTTGCGCAATGCATCGCCACCTCTGTAGAAAGCAGAACGTTCTTGTTGTTGCAAAGTTTGCTTTACTTGTTGTGCATCGGTCATGCTTTGTTTTGCACCAATATTTTCTACACGGATGGCATAAACACCAGACTGACCATCGATGGCTTCGCTTACTTTTCCTTTCAAATCTTTATTGAATGCAGCACCTACCACTTTGTTTTCCATTCCTATTCCAGGAATAAAACCATTACCAAATGTGATGCTATCAGCTTTTACCACTGGCGTACCTGTACTCTTGCTCAAGGCTTCCAAAGTGGTGGCAGTAAACTTACCATCAATTATTTGTTTCGCTTTCTTTTGGTTGCGTGCGGCAGCTTCTACTTGCGGACGCAATACTGAAACATCCGGTAAACCAGGTTTGTTAATGCTTGTCTCGATGGCAACCACATATTTGTCACCTACTTCAAATGGTTCAGAAATATCTCCCTTATCATGTGCATAAACCCATCTTACCAACTCTCTCGATTGACCCAATGAACCTACATAACTGTCATTTTCTTTTAATTCATTAGCCGTCAACCCTGCCTTGTTTATTTTCTTGGCATTATCTTGAAAATCTTGCAAGTTTTTGTTTGTTGCAGAAAACTCAGCAGCAGCAGTACTTGCGGCAGTAGTAGTTTCTGAACTTGTAATAATTGGTTTTGCCAAGTAAGCAATTTTATAAGCAGTCTGAGGATTCTTTTGTCCCAATACCTCTATATAGTGATAACCATATTCTGTTTTCACCACACCCTTGCTTCCTACTGGTTTATCGAAAGAAAAATCATTGAAAGTGCCAACCATTTGTCCTTGAGGGAAGAAATCGTACACACCACCCTTATCCTTACTTCCTGGATCGTCAGAATATTTCTTACAAAGCTCTTCAAAGTTTGCTCCGCCTTTAATGGCAGTTTCTATGCTATCAGCCAATTTTTTTCCTACACTATCCTCTTTTATTTGCTGACCACTCTTTGGATCACTGGTAGCTATCAAGATATGACGAACCTTGGCACTATCCGGCCATTGCTTAGTTCCAATCATTTTGGCAATTACATAATTATTTCCATCAAGGTAAGGGCCATACATTTGTCCTGCAGATAATTTCAAGAGGGTATCTTTCTTAGAAGACTCAATCTTAGCCTTAGAAAAATAACTTTCCTTAAAAGCTGTTTCAGTACCAACCTTACCCAAATAAGCTTTTGCATCGCTTGCAGCCGCAAAGTCTGCTTTCAAACCATTTAATTGGCTCAATACAGCAGCACTATCAGATCCACTTGGTGTTGCATCAAAGGATACATAAGTAATACCCCTTGTTTCTTCGTCCTTATCATATTCCTTATGATGCTTTTGTGCATAAGCCAAAATTTCATCATCAGATACCTTAACAGTAGAATCTACAATGGTACCGTAAGGAACAGCCACATAACTGATAGAAGAAATGGCATTATTATCTGCCTGTGTTTTTTCTATCAACCATTTAGGTATATAAACAGACTGTTGCAATAAATCATTGTACTTGCTGTGCAGTTTCTGTTGGATGGTTGGTTTAAGGTAAGCTTCGTTAATCATTTCAATCTGATCAGTATTCTTACTCTTTTTTACCTGGGTAATAATCTGTTTTGCCTTGGCAACATCAAAAACACCGGTCTTCTCATCGGTAAATTCTCTTTTAAGTGGCGATTGTTGAGGATCGAACAAAATATCAGATAATTCCTTATCGCTCACCATCAACCCAAGCTTATCATATTCTTGCTCATTGATAATCCTTTCCACTTCCTGGTTCCAAACATTGGGAATCAGTTGTTCACGGTTGCCAGCTTGCTGACCATACATTTTTTGCATCATACTCAACTTGGCTTCAAAATCGACACGTTCTATCGATACGCCATTTATCTTACCTAACGTAGTGGTATTGGTAAAAATACCACCTCTTCCACCACCGAGCGCCCTATCCTGAAGAATAAAAGAAATTAAGGCAATTGCAATCAGCCCAAACATTATCCAGGCACCTTTGTCACGAATTTTTTGAATAACAGACATAATAAAAAATAATTAGTAAAAATTTTTTGGATGGCAAAAATAGGGGGAATATATGTTTGAAACATTTTGTGGAAAAATGCGTGAAAACCAATAGCCGCCTACTGTTTACAATGTGTACAAAAACAACACAATTTTTATGTTGTAATGCGAACCGGATTTTACTAAAAACCAAAAAAACTATTCCCCATCGTCTATGTTTATAAACCCATTTTGTAGGGGATAACCGTAATTTTTACAATTATAAAAGGGGATACTTATAGAACAAATACCTTCCAGATTTCTTTTAAAAAGCTTACGCAGGATATTTTTATCCTTTCTTATCCATGTTAAACCAATATTAATTTCGTGTTAACTCCGCAATGTGGTTATTGCCTTTAACAAGTGATTGTTTTGTTTAAAACATATCGAAAGCCTTACTGATAAAGGGTCTTGGTTTGTTGGAAAAATGTTAGAACACGTGGATAAGCCCCATTTTATTAACTTCGCCGTCTGTGTACAACTAAGTTTTCCCGATATCCACAGGCATAGTAGTAGTAGTGGTTTATATAAATAATGTATTATTAAAGAATATTACAAGAGTTATGAACATTGAAATAGCAGAAGAAAAAATTATTGAAAATGGGTTCCTTAACCTTGAGGTAGATCCTACATTGGATTTATTCGCTGAGATAGAAAAATTGAAAAAAGAAAAGAATGCAATAGTCTTGGCGCATTTTTATCAGGAACCAGACATTCAGGATGTTGCCGATTACATTGGGGATAGCCTCGGACTCGCTCAAAAGGCGCAAAGTACCAATGCGGATATGATTGTGTTTGCCGGCGTTCATTTTATGGCGGAGACAGCAAAAATTCTTAATCCTTCAAAAAAGGTTCTCCTGCCCGATTTGAAGGCAGGATGTTCCTTGGCCGATTCTGCCCCAAAAGATTTGTTTAAAGCCTTTAAAGACAAGCACAGCGACCATCTGGTAATATCCTACATCAATTGCTCGGCAGATATCAAAGCCCTCAGCGATATTATCTGCACCAGCAGCAATGCCGAGGCAATAATAAATAGTGTTCCTGCCGATCAACCCATCATTTTTGCACCCGATAAAAACCTGGGGGCATACCTCAATAAAAAGACGGGACGGAATATGTTATTGTGGAATGGTGCCTGCATGGTGCACGAGATTTTTAGTTTGGAAAAGATAACCAAGCTAAAAATACGACATCCCGAAGCACAGCTTATTGCACATCCGGAATGTGAAGAGGCTATCTTGAGGATTTCAGACTATACAGGAAGTACCACGCAGTTGCTGAAATACTCGGTTGCTTCCGATTGCAACACCTTTATTGTGGCCACAGAAACAGGCATTCTGCATCAAATGCAAAAAAATGCCCCAAATAAGACGTTTATTCCTGCACCGCCTACCAATAATTGTGCGTGCAACGATTGTCCTTATATGAAGCTGAATACGCTGGAAAAACTATATCTGTGCATAAAGTACGAGCTACCAGAAATACTGATGGATGAAAACCTGCGTATTGCCTCCAAAATACCCATTGACAGAATGTTGGAGATTAGTAGGGCTGCGGGACTTATTGGTGGATAGTTTTTTAGGGTGCAGTACAGATAAAGGGGTATTTTTATACAAAAAGTATGAAAAATTAAATACAACTATTCGAATCTAGTCAAGTAAGGACATTATGGAATGAAGAGGAGGAGCAATGGTATTTTTCTGTTGTAGATGTTATTGAAGTACTTACCGATAGTATAGACTCGCAGGCATATTGGAGAAAACTTAAGCAACGATTAAAGGCTGAAGGAAATGAAACCGTGACAAATCTTCACGGTTTGAAAATGCAAGCATCAGATGGTAAAATGAGGTTGACAGATGTAGCCAATACCGAACAACTATTTAGACTGGTACAATCCATACCATCGCCCAAGGCAGAACCGTTTAAAATGTGGTTGGCATAAATAGCCAACGAGCGTATAAAAGAAATGCAAGATCCAGAACTTACCATTGATAGGGCTTTAGAACAATACCTGAATTTGGGTTACAGCGAAAACTGGATAAACCAACGGCTTAAAAGTATAGAAATACGCAAGGAACTAACAGACGAATGGAAAAGGTTGGGCTAAAGGAAGGACAACAGTTTAACAGTTTGCTACCCTTACCTATATAATTACCAAAACATGGGCTGGCAGAAGCTTCCACCAAAGATATTTCGCAAGCGGTGAACCCTACAAATTTTGAAGAAAGTAAAACCGTGGCAGAACAAGGTGGAAATATTGCAGGCAATGCCCGGAAAGAACTAGAAGCTAAAACAGGCAAAAAAGTGGTAACCGGTTTAAATGCTAAAACCTTTTTGGAAGAAAAAAGGAAATTGGAATAAGCTATTGATAGAATATTTAGAAATAAGTAGGGCTGCGGGACTAATAGGATAAATTCAATAAAACACTTGCTAAATAAAAAAAACTCTTTTGTCCGGTAAAGGACAAAAGAGGTTTTTTTATTAAAAAACTGGGGTATATCTACGTTTTTTTAGAAAGTTTCTTTATTTTCAGTTTTTGGTTTAGCCTTGTTTATGCCAGCCATAAATTGAAAAGCCTTCAAAAACCTTGATTCAATATTTTCTTCCTTATTTAACTCTTTAGCAGATATAAACCAAATTTTTGTGCGCACGTGGTTGGTGTAGTAAGCACTTTGTGGTTCGTTTGTTTTATTGTTAATTTGCCTAAGAATAACTTTGTTTTGATCGGTTTTAATATCAAAAACATCATTACTACCTGCCAAATTGATTACTTCGGTCATATCGCCAATTTGAAAAGTGTACATATTGGTCATCTTAACGCCTCCTTTTAAAACCCGTGTTTCTTTTATTATAATAGAATCGCCCCCATGGTAAAAGGTTTGATACTTAATGGACACTTCCGTAGCTGTCTTAGATTGGGGCATGTGGGTAACTTCAGTGCCACCGTATTTTTCAATTTTCTGCCTAAGCCAATCTTTAGTGGCTTGTTCGGTTTGGGCGTTTACATTCAAGGAAAGTACCATAAATGATACCCCTACTACAATTTGCGTAATTTTTTTTGTTATCATTGTTATTATTGTTTTAAGTGAGCAAATTTTATTGAAAAATGGGGGATGGTCAACTGTTTGATATAAAAACAAACAGATTGCCATATCGGTTTCAAAAATAGGGAGATTTTGTATTGGAAATTAAATATTAGTTGTTAGTGGTTAGTTATAAGTGGTTAGTCTAGAATTTGAATTGAATATTAAGATAAAAAGGAAGGTTGTTCATTTCTCAAATAGAGAAATGAATAACCTTCTTTTTTTTATAACTAACCACTAATTTGCTGCTCTTGTTATTGGGGCGCAATAGTTTCTTCTTCTATCCGAACCACGGGCTGCCATTTTAAATACATAAGGAACAAAGCTTGGCAAACCTTCTATTTCTATTG
>JANYEU010000109.1 GCA_025362915.1 Chitinophagaceae bacterium
ACAGGGGGATGTAAGTTTCACTGAGGGGTGATTTCCACCCCCTGGTTTAGCCTAGACCCCGACAATGGACAGTCAGTAATAATGTCATAAGTGACAAGTAAAACAAGGGTTAACAAACAAGGTGTAAAGCGGTAACAATAATAAAAAAAGTAAGCAATGAAAAGCAGGAATAAGGGGCCTTGATGACAAGGAAAAACAGGAATAAAACAAAGGGTGAAAACAAGAAGCAGTAGTAAAAAAAAAGCTGTATCCTTGCATAAGTAATAACCCAAATTACAGTAAACAAATATTGATATTAACACCAAAAACTGTCAAGTAATTTCAGGAGGGGTCAGCTTGCAAGATTTCAGGAGGGGTCAGCTTGCAAGATAAGTTGCGCATGTTCCAAGATAAATCACGCGTGTTCCGTGTTGGCGAGGCGCCTCTCCGGCCCGTAGCTGCCCCTCCACGCCTCGTGGAGGCGGTGTTCCGACACGTGGATGCCCTTCCACAGCCTGGAGAGGCGCCTCTACGACCTGTGGAAGCGCCTCTCCAGCTCGTGGATGCGCCTCCACGACTTGGAGAAGCGCCTCCACGAGACAAAACCCGCGTGATTTGCCTTGGAACATGCCAGATTAATAGCGGAACACGCGTGTTTTGTGATGCATTGAGTAAAACACGCCCTACAATTAGTGTGTTTTACAGGAGATTTCGCATTGTCTGCTTGTTGAGATAGGCATCGTTAATAATCAAGAAACTAACGATAAAGCAATGTTCCTCCCAGAATGGCACACAAAAAAATAAGGTTCAAACTTTATGTCTGAACCTTATTGTATCCTATAAATTAAAGCCTTATTACAAGGTACGCTTCACCTCTTCTTGTTCATAAGTAATGATGCTATCATTTACTGCAAGGTCGCTAAAGCCCTTAACGGTCAATCCGCACTCGTAGCCATTGTTCACTTCCTTCATATTGCGTTGGATGGACACTTCAATGAAACTGGCATCCACTATCTTCCCCTCATTGATGATGAGATTCCGCTTGCCCAACTCTTCAATGAATCTGAAAACAGCTTGTCCACTGTTCCCAAAAGTTCCAGATGGTCTTGCTGTCTGGTATGTCATCCGCCATCATTAACCCTAGAAATGCATGAAGCTCATCCTGTCGTTTATCTGAAACTCGATCTGCTCATCCGAAAGATTATTATAACGCTTCTTGCCCTAGGCTATCTTGGATAAACCCATAAGCAGCAGCTCACGAAAATCTAAAAATCAATCCCTTTGTCAAGTCTTTCCAAAGGATCTCCCAAGGATGATAGCTTTGTCAAACGTATGTCTTGATTAAAAATCCGTAATCTCTATGTCCCTTGAATTTTTTCACCACCATCCCCATTTACTCGTAAATATAAGGAAGAAATGATAAAGGGATAGTTTTTAGAGGTTCCCATTAATTATTCAAGAGGCGATAATTAAAAATATGCCCTCAAAACAAACGTGTACTATTTGCACAAAATGATGGCCAGGCAAGTTTGATTGGAAAATGCAAAAATGCCATCGTTACCGGTAACGATGCCGTAGATTTTTTTAAATATTAGAAAATAGCTCTCTAATTTCACCCATTGAAATAGTTGGAAAACCTTTTTTTGTTTGCCCCCAACTATTAAAAAGATTGCTTGAATGCTTGCTAAATAGACTACAAAATGATTGAATCAATTAAGACTTGGTACCCCTTTGGATCTGATGAAGAATTTCTGCCGCAACAAACCGCTGCTTTAAATCCCGTTATTAACTTTTATAATAATTGCATAAACATGAAAAAGAACAATTACACATTTGGCTGGTACAAAGTATTCAGCTTATTTATCTGCCTTGCACTTGGAGTGGTGGGTGTAAATGCACAGAGTACAACCTCCACAACCGGCGATTGGAATACTACCGGTACCTGGGGTGGCACACTGCCTGCTGCCGGCAATACTGTTACAGTAAACAAAGCAATAACCATTAATGCTGCTGTGGTAAATACTGTTGGTGCTATAACTATTGCATCGGGAGGTACAATAACCATTGGTGCAAGTGGTGCTTTGAATGCGGCATCCATCACCATCCAATCGGGTGGCACACTGGATATGACTGCTGCCGGTACTATTAATCTTACAGGTACACTTACTAATAGCGGCACCTATACAAATGGTGCGGGTGTGGTTGCTACAAATGTATTTGGTGATAATTTTAATCGTACGGTAGGAAATTCTTCCACTTCTATGACTTCTCCAGCCGATGCGGGTGGTACTCCTTCAGCTACCTATGCAGTAAACCCTTCAACGCTTACGTCAGTATATTTAAATGGGGCTAGTTTGCAAATGTCAGCGGCTAATACTACTATTGTAACTGGTTACGTTACTGCTCCGATTGGGGTTAACTCTACCAATGTTCCTGCACCATTTAATGCTACTTTAAGTAGCAATACTGGCTTAGTAACTTGGTATGTAAATATGCGTCACAGTGCCAGTTCAGCCCCTATAAATGCTTCTGCAATGGTATCAACCGTTATTGCTGGAACATCTAGTACTTTCTCTTCTGGTAATGGATATGCTATTTGTATGGTTTCTGGAAATACATCGGGAAATACTGTTCAGTTTGGTTATTATACCAGTGGATTAACTATTGCTACTTTTCATTCGTTAGCAACTATTTCCAATATTATCATTGCTCAAAATTATTTTAGTGCTAAGGTTACATATAACCCCATTACTCAAGCATGGACATTGTCAATAGGTGCTCTTACTAATGTTTCAGCGGCTTCCACAGATCCTACCATTACTTCTTATACTAACAGTGCTTCTCCTGTTGTGGACGCAACATATACAGGCACTGCAATGAGTTATTTTGGTTATCAGTTTATATCAAAATCGACCAACAGTGCTTATTTTGATAATTTTAATATTACAACTGCCTCCCTAATTGCAACGCCATCAGCATTGAGTGCTTTTAGCTATATTTCCGGTTCTGGACCATCTGCTACGCAAACATTTACTGCCGCTGCAAGTGGGTTGGGAACTAATTCATTGATAGTTACTCCGCCGGTTGGGTACGAAATATCTACTTCGTCATCCTTTACCGCTGGTAGTACCACAGCAAGTTCCACTACATCTCCTGCTTATCTATCGCTTACTCCAGCAAGTGGGGCAGTAAGCCAAACAATTTATGTTCGGTTAAAAGCCAGCTTGGCAAATGGAACTTATAGTGGCAATATAGCCATTTCGTCACTTGGGGCTGCCTTGGTGAACGAAGCCGTAATAGGAAGCGTTGCCCCCCCTGCACCATCTGCTTTAACAGTGGCAAATATTGCCGATACCCGCGAATACCTTACATGGTCTGCACCAAGTGATGGCAGCAACGTGTTGGTAATTGCCTACAATGCTTCAACTGCATATCCCAATCCAACCGCAAATGGTGGTACTTATACCGCCAATCCAATTTATACTTCTGCCCCATCTGCAGGAAATGGTGGTGTTGTGGTATATAGCGGTACCGGAACCAATGTAGAAGTGACAGGATTAACAAGCGGAACAACTTATTATTACCAGGCAATATCCTATTCGGGCAGTGTTTATGCTGCCAATAGCACCGCATCGGCTACGGCTGCTGTACAACCAGTTACAGCATTTACTGCCAGCCAAGCAAATGCACAAAGTGTATTGTCATGGACGAATCCTAGCTTCAATGCTACACAATCAAAATATTGGGATCAGGTAATGGTAATTGCCTCCACAAGTTCCATATCAGCCCCTTCGGGAAATAGCTACACCGGACCAAGTGGCAGCAGCATAAGCCTAACATCAGGTACGGCTTATGGAAGTGGCTACATTGTTTATTATGGAACAGGTACTGGCGTAACTGTAACTGGATTAACAAATCTTACGGCGTATAATTATGCGGTTTATGTACGCCATGGTAGTGTTTGGAGTGCAGTAACTGCTACTAATCAAACAGCATCTATTTATGCAAATGGAGACTACGTTAGTGCTGCAAGTGGCAACTATAGCACTGCTGCTACATGGAACACCTGGAATGGTTCAAGTTTGGTGACCACGGCATCGCCTCCAACTGCTTCAAACAATGTATGGATTGATAATGGATATACCGTAGCATTATCAGCAGCGGGTAGTTGTAATAACCTGCATGTTATTAATGGGATTATTGAAACAGGTAGCTATAGTGGTAGCACATTAACTGCCACAACGGTTTCTACCACAACAGTAGGGTCTGCAACAACACTTAGCGTTGCTGGATCTACGATAGAAGTACAATCTGGTGGCCAGATAGGTGCGCCGCTTACCGGCGGGCAAACTGGCGACAATGCCAATGCGTTAGTGTTATTTACCACGGCATCTGGCTCATCTTCTTCAGCTTTGGCAACAGTTACCATATTTGGTACAGGCGGCACCATCAATGTTGCAAAACTGCTTATCAACGCAAATAATCAGAGTTTGGTAATAAGCCACGATGTCAATGTGTATTACCATACTTCTAGCAATAACGGTAATGGGCAGGCATTCGGGGTGGCTGGAACTGCTTCTTCTAATTGGACGGATGCTATAACTATTAGTTCTGGATTTACCCTAACAATGGGTCAGCTTGCTGGTATTTCCCTAGCTTCTTCTACCGGTACTTCGGTTCAGGTTAATTTTACTTTAAATGTTTCTGGAACTATCAACTTCACTAGGGGTAGAACACCAATTGCCATTGCAGCAGGTACGGGAACAAATGGAGCTTTTGCATTGAATACAGCATCTGGATATGCTGCAACAATCAACGTTCTCAACGGTGGTAACATATATGCCACAGAGGTTTATCCCAATGGTAGTGCTGCCAGCGTAGCAGTTGGTGCTGGCCAATTGTCAACTATCAACATTGCATCAGGCGGTACTTTTACGGTAGATTCACTGATTGATTTACGAAGCGCAAGTCAAACAATTACGGGTGCTGGTACCTTTAAGATACTTAGTAATGCGGGTAGTACTTCTAATAATGCTTCGGCAACCATCATAAAGATTGGTGCGGTCACCGGTTTGGATGCGCAAGTGCTTGCAAGTACAAAAATATACGATAGCTATACCACTTTTAGTTATGAGGGTACTGTTGCCCAAAATACAGGCACCAGCTTACCTTCTTCTGTTTATAATTTGAATATTAATAATAGTTTTGGAGTTACGCTATCTCAAGCAACAACTGTTAACGATAGCTTGAAAATGGTAAATGGATTACTCACTACAACATCTACCAACCTACTTACCATGGGTACACCCAATCCTAATGCTATTATTCAGTCAACAACCACAAGTTATGTATATGGACCGCTTGCATTTACCGTGGCAAGTACCGGCAGTACGTCCAAAACATTTCCGATTGGTTCGGCTACCGTTTACAGTCCAGTTACTTTAAATGTAACCCAAAATACAGTCAGTGCACGTACTTACACGGCACAGGTGGTCATTGGCGGAACAACGCCCTCTCATACAATACCCGGAACGATAGGTGCCGTTTCTCCCAACAGGTATTACACGTTGTCAACCAATGGAAGTAACAATATAACTGCTGCGTCTATTACTTTGGGGTATAGCACAATAGATGTTAATGCCGGCATCAACACATTCTCTACAAATACTGCCAGTAAAATGAGGATTGTGGGTAGCAGTGGATGGACAGATTTGGGCGGAACAGGGTCTGCACCTGTAACTGGCGCAATTACTTCTACCACAAACTTTACGGCCTTGGGTGATTTTGCCGTTGCAAATGTTTACAGCACAACCGTTACGCCTCCTAATTTAACTGCTGCAAGTGGGGCTACGGTAGGGGCTAATTACGACATTACTTTTACAGACGATGGCACTTTTGGTTCACACATTACAAGTGTTGTATATGGAGGTGTTACTTTGGTAAGGAATACCGATTATACTGTTTCTGGCACTGGCAGTAACGCCAAAATAACCATTATGCCTAACGGGGCTACTGGTAGTGTTTTAAGAACGGCTGCTTCAAATACAGTCACTATTTCTGCCACCAATTATGATGATGCGGTTGTTACCCAAATTACTGCTGCAACAACGGCTTCCAAGCTGTTTGTTCATACCGCTCCGGTGGCAACGTCCAATGGGGTTGTCTTCTCCACACAACCCGTTGTGTACATTACAGATGCCTACAATAACTTGGTGACAAGTGCATCCGATAATATAACTCCTTCCAATAATGGGGCAAGCAACTGGTTGTTGGGTGGCACCACAACCGCTCTGGCTACATCTGGCGGCGCAGCAACTTTCACCAACCTGTCCGGTGCCAGTTCAACAGCAATTACGGCAACCATTACGTTTACATCTGTTAGTTACGGCAGCGTTACAACTACTTTCAGCCTAGTTGCTCCACCAACCTATTATTGGGTTGGGGGCGTGGGTTCTAGTTCTCAGGTTTGGAGTACGGGCAACCTGTGGGCTACAAAATCTGTTGTGGGCGGTGTAACTACCTACAATAAATTGGCTTCTTATACCCCATCATCAACGGATATATTGGTATTTGATGGCAGCAATATTGATGGTAATGGTACTGCGCTTGGTTCAAATACTATTGTAACCTATGCTACATCTTCAACAACAAGTATAGGGCAGATTATTTTGCAAAATGCCGCAACAGTATCATTAAGCCCTACCGGATCTGCAAGAACGTACACCATTACTGGTTTGTACGGGACCGACTTGGTAGTGCCTGCAGGATGTACCTTAGAAACCGTGACTTCAAGCACAACATCTATTATTATTGGAACTGGTGCTACGGCAAGTATTTCTGGAAACATACTTCTTAGCACTGGTGGTTCTACGTTGATTGGAACCGATGCAGGTTCGGTAGTTTTCAATAGTGGTTCTATTTGCACTGTAAATGTTACTAGTACTGTTACTCCATTCGGCACAGGAACCGGAGGTTCAGTTGTATTTAGTGCAGGGTCTCAATTAATAATCACAAAAGCGGGCGATATTTTTGGAGGTAACAATGTACTTTTATTTGATGCTGGAAGTACACTTAACATTCAGTTTAACTATGCAGCCTTTATTTTTGATAACCATACTTTCGGAAATGTAATAATTGCTACATCTGGTACAGCAACTACCAGTGCTGGTTCCAATGGTTTTACTTGTACCAGTTTAAGTGTACAGAGCGGGTCGTTGAGTGTAGCAGAAACTGGCACTTGTAGTTATGGTGCATTAAGTACTTCTACTGGTACTACATTAACCTTGAGTACTGCCCCAACCTATACTTCTATAACCAATAGTGGAACATTAAACCTTACTTACACCCCGATATCCCTTGCTGGTACAATTGGCGGTACTGTAGGATTGACAAGTCCAACCGCTGTACAGACCTTGAATGCTTCGGGTACATTGAACTTGAATAACCTGACGGTGAATAATACGACCGCTTCAAGCCCAGGAGCAGTATTGACGGGTACAATAAATATAACAGGAGCATTGACTGTAACAAATGGCAACTTAAATACCTCTGGTGCAACAGTTACCTTGAAATCTACTTCTATTGCTAATACTGGGATTGTTGGAACTGTAGGTAGTGGAGGAAGTTTTACCGGTTCTGTTGCTGTAGAACGTTACATACCAGCTGGTTTCCGTGCTTATCGTGACATGGTTCCTGAGGTTTATGGTGCTGGAAGCATTTACAACAATTGGCAAAGTGGTGGAACGATGACTAGCGGCAAGGGTATCTTCATCACTGGTCCTGGAGCTATTGATGCGGTAGCTTCTGATTACAATAGTGGTCAACCAAACGCAGCAAGTAGTGGCTTGGATTATAGTATAAATGGCAATGCATCGGCATTTATCTATACCAATTCAACTGGTAGCTGGAACTCACCTACTGGTATCACGAATACTACCACAATCAATCTTGATGCTTTTCAAGGTTATAGGGTGTTGATAAGAGGAGATAGGAGTTTTAATCTTGCAACTACTCCGATTGTGAATTATTATGGTATTGGCTTAAGAATGGTAAATGCCACTACGCTTAATGCAACTGGTAACTTGGTTTATGGTACTGTAACCTATAATACCACCAATGCTTCAGGTAATGCAAATGGTGGTGCGGTTTCTTCATCTGCGGTAGCACTTAATAATACGGTGAACGGCTTCAGTATGATTGCAAATCCTTATGTATGTCCGGTTCAGTGGGGTACAGGAACAGCAACAAATAATAGCAATACCACAATTTATGGCGCATCTAGCCACATTAATGGTAGTTACTGGTATCTTGACCCAACATCTGGTGATGGAGGTAAGTATATTGCATTCAATGCAATAACGGGTACAGCGGTAAGTGGGTACACCAGTACCAGCACTGTTACTTCTACTGGATATATACAACCAGGTCAGGCGGTGTTTGTGCAAACATCAGCCAGCAGTCCAACGGTTGTATTCAAGGAAACAGCAAAAGCGGCTGCATCTGCCAAGGCTTCAGTATTTGGAGTAACTACTCCTTTAAGTAAAATCTATTTGAGCCTTGATAAACTGAACGCTACTACAGGCAGTTACGACAGGCTTGATGGTGCGGCAATTGCTTTCAGCGACAACTTTGGCAATACGGATTATGGCCCTCAGGATGCGTTGAAGTTTGGTAATGCAAACGATAACCTGTACATCACCGACAAGGGCAAGAACCTTAGCATTGATGGTAGATTACCAGCAACTGCTACTGATAAGTTGCCAATAGCCATCAGCAAGGTGAGTGGAACAAACTATCAATTGGTGATTGATGCAACGAACTATACTGCCAATGGTTTTGCCCCTTATTTGATAGATAGCTACAGAGGTACTGTTACAACATTGACTAATGGCGAGAACACCATCAGCTTTACAGCCGATGCAACTATTTCGGCCAGCTTTGCCAATAGGTTCAGCATTGTGTTCAAG
>JANYEU010000137.1 GCA_025362915.1 Chitinophagaceae bacterium
GTAAGTTTTACGTAAAACTTACAACGTAAAACGTATAACTGTCTAGGACGACCTACTATACTCCATCATAGGATGTCTTTCAAACGAATGTACTTTCTCGTCAAAAATATAGCGATAGGTAACCAAATGCCTGCTTTGCTCCCCATTTAAGTTTTTGTAAATGCTTAACATACGTGGATTCCAATCTCCGGTCCAGCCCATTTCATATTCATTATACCAACCCTTACCTTGTATTGTAAGTGCCACTTCCTGAATAATAAAACTATCTATCCCCAGTGCTTGAAACTTTGGGATAACGCCAAAGGCAAGTCCCGTTGCCTTCTTGCAATAGCCAGTATATTTCATCCATAAAAGCCTTAATTTTTCTATCAACCCAAACTTTCCATTAAAATGCTTGAAGTATTCATTGATGTCCGGGATATTTATAAACATGGCAATTGGGTCTTCCTTATAATAGGCAAACCACACAAGGCGTTCATCCATTATAGGTTTCATCTGCTTAAAAAGTCTTATTACCTGCTCTTTGCTTAGTTCTTTCGCTTCGCCATGTTGCGCCCATGCTGTGTTGTAAACAGTGGCAAAATCTCCGGCATATTTTTCAATTTGGTTAAGGTTGACATGTCTGGCAGTATACTCTGGTTTTGTTTTAAACCTTGCATGACGCTCTATTATCTTTTCGCTGAATTTTGTATCTACCAACATGGTGTAGAAATATTGGTTGTAGAAATTCTTGAAACCATATCCTTCCATCAATTGCTGATAGTAATCAGGATTAAATGCCATCCCATACACAGGTGGTTTATCAAAGCCATTTATCAACAATCCCCACCATTTATCCCTATCCCCAAAGTTAATAGGACCATCCATTGCTACTGCCTCTTTGGAAATTAACCATGCCTTGGCGGTATCAAACAATAAATTGGCTGCTGTCTGGTTATTGATACAATCAAAAAAGCCAACAGCCCCAGTAGGAAAATCAGTTCCTTTATTAAGGTACATGGTACTTACAAAAGCTGCAAGCCTACCAATTGTTTTGCCACTTTCATCAGTCAGAATCCAACGTATTGCTTCGCCATTATTGAAATGCCTATTGAATTTAGGATTAAAATAATCCTTCACTTCTTTGTCTAAGGGGCGTATGTATGCAGGGTTGTGTTTATTAAGCGTGGCACTAATCTCTAGAAATTCCTTTTCCGTTGATGTATTCGTTACCTCTATTAGTTGCATAAGATTGCTTTGCCACAAATATAGGGAAAGCGGAAAGTTGAGAGTTGATAGTCAAAAGTTAAGAGTCGAAAGTCGTTAATCAAAACAAAAGTTAAGAGCTGTAAGTTGCGAATGGGGACGCTAAATAGCTTAAAAGTAAGAGGTAGTAAAGTAGTTTTACTTTCTCCACTACCTCTTACTCCCGACTTACGACTCTCAACTTTTGACTGAAGACTAACTCTTCATGTTATCAAACTGTAAAGGGAAACCCAATCCTGCGGTCTTGCACTTTGCCATTACCGCTTGTAGGTCATCTATCTTTTTTCCAGTTACCCGTACAATGTTGTCCATAATGGCTGCCTGAACCTTTATTTCACTGTCTTTAATCAATTTTACAATCTTCTTTGCATCATCTTGTTTCAATCCATTGCGTACAGAAACATCTTTTTTAACCACCTTGCCACTCGGGTAAGCCTCTTTTTCTAAATCGAAGGCAGTAGCATCAATGCCCTGCTTCATGCTTCGGCTTATGAGTACATCTATTATTTGCTGAAGCTTCATATCGCTATCTGCTTCTAGTTTCAATAAATAATCTTTCTTGTTCAAATCAATTACCACATGGCAATTCTTGAAATCGAAGCGACCACTTATTTCTTTTTTTACTGTATTTATGGCATTATCCAGTGTTTGAATATCTACCTTACTTGCTATATCTACTGATGGCATAACATTTATTTTTTGCAAAAATACCTAATACTCAAACACACACACAAAGAGCAGTTGCTCCAAATGAAAGTTTGTGCTAATCTATGGGTTCTATAATTGGCGTGGCTATACTTTTTTTATATTTAACCACACTCTTGCCGTATTTATTCTCATAATAAATGGCAAGTGCAACTATTGCAATCAATTGCAATATGGCAGCAAAAGCTGACCCTTCAAATCCGAATAACCCCCCTGTAATTTCATTGGGACCATTGGTGGTTATTTCCATTATGCCCGTGTCGATAGTCATGCCACTCACATGATAACCGATGATACTTCCTTGGAAGAAATTCCATGCAAAATGGAAGAAGATGGCAAACCAGAGATTCTTGGTATAGATATAATTAACCCCTAAAAGGATACCTGCTATAAATATGTTCAACTCTGCCATTAACGTAATATCCTCATTTCCCAAGTGCATTAATGTAAAAAGGAATGCAGAGATGAAAAGGGCAAGCCACCTGTTCATGTTTTCCATCAGGTTAATCAAAACATAACCACGGATAACAACCTCCTCTACAAAAGCAACCAAAATAAATAATAAGGTAGATACAAGCAGGTTCAGTATATTAAAACTAACGCCATACACTTTTAGGTTATTGCCAGAATATAATAAGATAGTTCCAATGCCTATAATAACCACCGCAACACCTGCACCCAAAAATGCATCTGTACTAAAGCCCGACCATTGAAAACCTAGTGAGAATATAGATTCGCCATCTATTCTGGTTAGAAAATACCAAAGACAAAGAAGGATGCCAATATAGTTAACCACATAAAAAAGAAACACATCCAGTAGTGATTTATTTACTGCATGAGTACCCCCAAGCCCACCTGATTCGATTAATGATTGGATGGGAGATGCAATAATCCCACTTACTATAACGCCTACAAAGAAGAATATCAATGCCCTTAGCCAACCTTGTTTTACATGTAATTTATTGCTCATCAATTTATTAATTATAATATTGTGGGCAAAATAGCACTAATGTTTGATACATACAAGTTTACTGTGGTAGAAAAGTTTTTAAGATATGTGACAATTGATACCCAAAGCAACCCTGAAAGTACCACCCATCCCTCTACCATTAAACAAAAAACACTTTCCAATTTACTGGCAACCGAATTACGCATTATGGGTATTTCTGATGCACATAGCGATGAATTTGGCTATGTGTATGCAACAATACCTTCAAATTCAAACAAAAATGTTCCCACTGTTTGTTTCTGTAGCCATGTCGATACAGCTCCAGATTGCAGTGGAACAAATGTGCAACCCATACTATATAACGCTTTTGATGGTAGCGATATTGTGTTGCCAGATGATATCAGTCAAATATTAACCTGCAAACAATACCCGTATCTAGAAGAACATATTGGGTTCGACATCATTACCGCCCGTGGCAATACCTTGTTGGGTGCAGACGATAAAGCTGGCGTGGCCGAAATAATGGATATGGCTAACTACTTGGTTACACATCCAGAAGTAAAGCATGGCACAATAAAAATATTGTTTACACCTGATGAAGAAGTGGGTGCGGGTACTGCCAAATTAGACTTAGAAAAGTTGAGTGCTTCTGTTGCTTATACATTGGATGGAGGAGAGGCGGGTACATTGGAAGATGAAACTTTTAGTGCAGATGGCGTAACAATTACCGTGCATGGTGTAATTGCACACCCGGGCTACGGAAAAGATATATTGGTGAATGCCATAAAGATTGTTGGAGAAATAGCCGCAGCCTTACCAGTAAATGAATGGAGTCCGGAAACAACTGAGAAAAGGCAAGGCTTTGTACATCCAGTAAATATGGAAGGCATTTCGGAGAAGGCAAGTATATCATTTATTATCAGGGATTTTGAAACAGCTAAACTTGTTAAGCATGAAACGCAATTGAAATTAATAGCCGAGCAGGTGTTGGAAAAACATCCAAAGGCTACCATGACCTTTGAGGTGAAGGAACAATATCGCAACATGAAAGAGGTGTTACAATATCATCCATATATTACTGCCTATGCGGAAGAAGCATACAACAAAGCAGGACTTACAGTAGTGAAAGAACCAATACGTGGTGGCACGGATGGCAGCAGACTGAGTTTTATGGGATTGCCCTGCCCCAATATATTTACTGGGATGCAGGCAATACACAGCAAGCATGAATGGATTGGTGTAAAAGACATGAAGAAAGCCGTAGAAGTGTTGGTACACTTGGTACAAGTATGGGAAAAACACAGCTAGTTGTTAGTGCTTAGTTATTAGTTGTTAGAAATTACTAGCAAATGACTAACCCCTAACCACTGATAACTAACAACTAACAAGATGATAAATACAGAAGTATATAATTCAATAATAGAAGAATTAAAACTAACCAATACTACGTTGGTGGCAGTTAGTAAAACAAAACCTGCCACAGACATAGAAGCGTTGTATGCATTGGGACAAAGGGATTTTGGCGAGAATTATGTGCAAGAATTAGTTGAAAAACAGGCATTGCTTCCAAAGGATATCCGCTGGCATTTTATTGGTCATTTGCAGAGCAATAAGGTAAAATATATTGCTCCGTTTGTTCACCTTATTCATGGGGCGGATAGTTTTAATTTGCTGAAAGAGATTAACAAACAAGCCATCAAGCAAAACAGGGTAATTGATTGTTTGCTACAAATACACATTGCCGATGAGGAAACCAAGTTTGGCTTTGATGAACAAGAGCTGGAGCAATTGTTTTCAACCGACCTATCCACTTTAACAAACATCCGCCTAGTTGGCATGATGGGCATGGCAAGCTTTTCGGAGGATATGAATAAGGTAAAAAACGAATTCAAGAAACTGAAATCACTCTTCGATAAATATGCTGCCATTACAATTCCCAATTGTCAATTATCATTCATCAGTATGGGCATGAGTGGCGATTATAAATTAGCCATCCAGCAAGGCAGTACCATGGTAAGGATAGGTAGTTTGCTGTTTGGGAGCAGATAAGTATTGCTGCAAAAGATCTATTCAAACAGCTTTTATATTTCATACAGTGTAATTAAGTGGGGGTAAATGCGATAGTTGTACCTATCAGGTACAATGAGGTACTTGATAGGTGGTATTATTGTACCTCGCAGGTGCAATAGTTATACCCACTGGGTATAATAATTCTCTCAAGGGGATATTTTAGTCTCCATATTACAGGATGGAAAAGACGCTACGAGGGGGAGAATAAAGAATAGTGGCGTGAATTAATTAAAAAGAGATCTTACTGAATACTTCGTATCTAAACAATAGTTCGGTAATATTTTTAAGAGATAAATTCTGAAATACAATAAATAAATGAAAAGGGACATTTATTATGTGTGAATACAACAAGTCCCTTTTCGGAAGCATTGCGCTTCGTACGCACAAAGTTGCGGGAAGTTGCTGGAATCAGGCAACCTCAGTTCAATTTTTTATGCACATTGTTCGAGCTGTTCTGGACAATGCCGCACCGTGTGAATTTCTTGATGATGGGTCGTTATGGCGCTTTGAACGAAAAGACGTGTCGATTGCAGTTTGGCAGGGGCTTTGACTTTGCCTCCCTTTTTTTTGGGATGCTGGGCGATAGGAAGGGTACTGAAATGCTGGCCGTCTTTGATCCGAGCTTCATGCGCAAGATCGGCAAAC
>JANYEU010000164.1 GCA_025362915.1 Chitinophagaceae bacterium
AATTGCAAGTGTCGGTAGCATTAAAACCATCACCACTTGTATGTTTCTCGCCAAAATAAATACCGCCAGTCAGCTCCCGATAAATAACCATATCAACCCCTTGCAAAAAAGATTCTTTTAGCGGAGATAAATGAGCAAGAGAAGGATAGATACTTAGCGGACGGATATTGCAATAAAGTTGTAATACCTTTCTAAGATTCAACAAACCTTGCTCTGGACGAACCTTTACATTTGGATCATTATCGTATTTTGGATGACCAACAGCCCCAAACAAAATAGCATCGCTTTCTAAGCAGGTAGTAATTGTTTCATCGGGCAAGGCTTTGCCAGTGGCATCAATGGCAACTGCTCCCATTAAACAATGGGTATAATGAAATTCATGACCATAATGCTGCGCAACAGCATTCAAAACTTTAATAGCCTGATTGGTAACTTCTGGGCCAATGCCATCACCGGAAATAACTGCAATATTCTTTTTCATACTTATAAGGTTTATGGCAATAGGTGCAACGTTAGTAGTGAATTGTAATACTAACTATGCAACAACAGCTATTTTAAGGGACTCAGGAATCATTGCATGTAAATCTTCATCCATCACTTCCTTCTTACTATCTGCAACTTCTAGGAATAATTGGTATAGTTCATCAATTTCATCTCTATTAAACTGATAACCTAGTTTGTGCAAGCGGAAAGCCAATGCACTACGACCGCTACGAGCCGTTAATACAATCTTAGAAAGATCGGCACCCACTTCGGCAGGGTCAATGATTTCGTAAGTAGTCGTTTCCTTTAAGAACCCATCCTGATGGATACCACTTGAATGAGAAAACGCATTTGCACCCACAATCGCTTTGTTAGGTTGTGTAGGTACACGCATTATTTCACTCACTTGACGGCTTAGAGGATGTAATAATTTCGTATTTACATCAGTATATAAACCCAATTCCTTGTGTTGTTTCAATACCATCACCACTTCTTCAAGGGCAGTATTACCAGCACGTTCGCCAAGGCCATTGATGGTACATTCTATTTGTCTCGCACCATTTATCACGCCTGCAATAGAGTTCGCGGTGGCAAGACCTAAGTCGTTATGACAATGGCAAGAGATGATTGCCCTATCTATATTAGAAACATTATTCTTTAGATAAGCGATAATTTCACCATACTGATGCGGCAAGCAATAGCCTGTGGTATCAGGAATATTCACGACCGTTGCGCCAAAAGCAATAACAGATTCTATTAGTTTAGCCAAGAATTTTAGGTCTGCACGGCCAGCATCTTCTGCATAAAATTCCACATCATCCACATAGTTCTTGGCAAGTTTTACGGCACGGATGGCACGGTCAATAATGTCTTCCCGAGTCGTGTTGAATTTGTATTTGATATGATTGTCAGAAGAACCAATGCCCGTATGGATACGGGGACGTTTGGCATATTTCAATGCCTCGCCAGCCACTTCAATGTCTTTTTGCACAGCACGTGTCAGTCCGCAAACAGTTGCATTCTTGATTATCTTAGAAATCTCAGTAACACTTTCAAAATCGCCAGGGGAAGAGATGGGGAAACCAGCTTCTATAATATCCACGCCAAGCGCTTCCAGAGACAAAGCCAATTCAATCTTCTCTTTCGTATTCAATTTACAACCCGGCACTTGTTCGCCATCCCTAAGTGTAGTATCGAAAATGTAAATCTTGTTATCTGACATTTAATCTTATTTTGAATGTTAAATTTTATGTTTTAAATCATAGAATTCCGTTGTAAAAACGGATATTCTATAATTAATCAACAAACTTATGCTGTCTGCTTTTATATTGCGTATCAAAATAGAAGGGTTTTTACGTTGTATAAACACCTTATATTTGAATATAATGCAATAACAGCAAGGGTTTTACCATAATTTGATTACAATGCCTAATAGAAGTACGGATAACTTATTTCAGCTTATAAAATCAATGCAAAAGGGCGAAAAGCGCAACTTTAAACTATATGTGCAACGGAATGCCGCCGATGACAACTTGAAGATTATCCATCTTTTTGATGCCTTGGATAAGATGCATGAGTATGATGAAGCCATCTTATTAAAGAAAATTCCTAGTCTTTCTAAGGCGCAATTATCCAATACCAAAGCGCATTTATACAAGCAGATATTAAGTAGCCTTCGCTTATTAAAGGATGATGACAACATAGATATTCAGTTGCACGAACAGATGGATTTTGCCAAGATTCTCTATAATAAAGGTCTTTACCTGCAAAGTTTGAAAGTGCTGGATAAGATTAAGGAAACAGCAAAGACTGCCAATCAAATAACCTTTCAGTTGCAGGCTGTCATATTTGAGAAGAAGATTGAAACACTGCACATCACCCGAAGTATTGGTAACCGGGCAGATGAATTGAGTCTCGAAAGTGACAGCATCAATACTCATTTGTATCTAGTGGGTAAACTTTCTAACCTTTCCTTGCAATTGTATAGTTGGTATATCGAACACGGACACGCGAGGGATAGCAAGGATGTGCACGCCATCAAGTCATTCTTCGAAACCAATCTTCCTTCCTATCGTATCAATGAAATTGGGTTTTATGAGAAGTTGTATTTGTATCAATCCTATTGCTGGTATGGGTTTATACTGCAAGATTTGTTGATGTATTATCGATATACGCGCAAATGGGTGGAGCTTTTTGAAGAGTCGGTGCCGATGCAACACATTGAACCGGGACAATACATCCGTGGCTTTCACAATTTATTGAGTGCCCATTTTAACCTTAATAACTATGATAAATTTTATATTGACTTAAAGAAGTTTGAGGCTTTTGCGGCCTCGCCTGCTGCTACCAACACGCAGAATGCGGCCATACAAACCTTTGTCTACTTGCATATTGCCAAGATAAACAAGCACTTTTTGGAAGGTACTTTTACCGAAGGCTTACAGCTTGTTCCCTATATAGAGGAACAACTAGAAGAATATCATCTGCATTTGGATAAGCATCGGGTATTGATATTTTACTATAAGATTGCGTGTTTATATTTTGGTAGTGGCGACAATGAAAAGGCAATCGATTACCTGAATAAAATTATTAATTGGAAGGTAAGCCTTCGTACTGATTTGCAATGCTATGCCCGTTTATTGCACCTGATTGCCCATTATGAATTGGGCAATTTTGAGTTGTTGGAGTATCTCGTTAAGTCAGTTTATCGCTTTATGGCAAAGATGAATAACCTAAGTACGGTAGAAGAAGAGGTGTTTAAATTCATTAGAAAATCATTTTCTTTATCTCCCTCAAAACTTATCCCTGCCTTTAAAAGCTTGAAGGAGAAACTGGAAAAACTAGAATCCAATCCATTAGAAAGCCGCTCGTTTATGTACCTAGACATTATCGGTTGGCTAGAGAGTAAGATTATAAAAGTGCCCGTTCAAGAGATAAGAAGAAGGCGGTTTTTGGAAGGGAGAAAGGCTTCCAGATTATAATTCTATCATCCTGAGATATGTCTATTAGATAAAAAAAAGCCGCTTCAGTATTTTGAAGCGGCTTTTTTAGTATAAAAAGTTTTGTTTATTATTTCTTTTTCTCTTCGCCAGAACCCAATGGTTTGTCTTTTGCAAAATCAACCAATATAGGGGCCGCAACAAAGATGGAAGAATAAGTACCTGTAAATACCCCAACCAACATTGCAAAGGCAAAACCTCTTGTTACTTCACCACCAAAGATGAATAATATAAGGATGGTTAAGAACACCGTCAATGAAGTCATTACCGTACGGCTAAGCGTCTGGTTAATCGCCTTGTTAATGATGGTGGCATTGCTTTCACCACGCATTAACTTGCTATCTTCCCTGATTCTATCGTAAACAATTACGGTATCATTCATCGAGAAACCGATTACAGTTAGTATTGCCGCAATAAAATGCTGGTCAATTTCTAATGGGAAAGGAACAATCTTACGGGCAAAACTGAATACTATTAAAGTAACCAATACATCATGCAACAAAGAAACAATGGTACCCAAACTATATCTCCAATCGCGGAAACGAACGAATATGTACAAACAGATAGCTATCAAGGCAAATATGGTAGCCTTTGTAGCACCCGCTTTTAGGTCTTCGGAGATGGTAGGCTGTACTGTTTGTGAGCTTTGTTTGTATTTGTGGTCAAAGTCACTGTAAGATAATCCTTCTGGAAGATAGCTTTTCAAACCTTCAAAAAGTTTGGTTTCCACTTCTTTGTCCAAACTATTATCCTTGCTAACTTCAGTTATTTTATAAGCAGTGGTAATGTTTAATTGGGTGGCAGAACCTACAGTTTTAACTACAGGTGATTCTCCAAAAACCTTCTTTAAGTCATCCCTTACCACATCAGTACTAACCGGCTTATCGAACTTGATGGTATAGCTACGTCCACCTTGAAACTCAACGCCCTTATCAAAGCCATTGAAATAAGAAGCAATACCCATCACCAATACCACCGCAGAGATCATGTAAGTATATTTTCTATACTCGATGAAACGGAAAGAAGCATGTTGGAATATTGTTCTAGAAATACCTGTGAAATAATCGAAGTGACGATCCCTGTTCATGTATAAATCAGTCACCAAGCGAGAAACCAAGATACCACAAAAAAGAGAAAGGATAATACCAATCATCTGTGTGGTAGCAAAGCCCAACACCGGACCAAGACCAAAGTAGAACAAGATACTTGCCGTAAGGAAAGTGGTAACGTGCGCATCCAATACCGGTGCCAATGAACGTCTGTAACCTTCGGTTACAGCAGCTTGATACGTCTTCCCTTTTGTAATCTCCTCTTTAATCCTTTCAAAAATAATTACGTTAGTATCAACCGCCATACCGATGGTTAATACCAACCCTGCAATACCCGCAGCAGTCAATGTGAAACTCAATGCACTCAAGATACCTACTGTAAACAATAAGTTCAGGATAAGGGCAATGTTGGCAACCCATCCACCAGTATTATAGTAAACAAGCATCAAAGCGAAGATTACCAAGAATGAAATCAGGAACGACATTGCACCACCTTTTACGGCAGCCTTACCCAAAGTTGGCCCAATTACTTGCTCTTGCACAATCTTGGCAGGAGCAGTCAGTTTACCACTGGTTAATATTTCAGATAAGTCTTGTGCTTCTTTAGCAGAATAGTTACCACTTATTTGTGAGTTACCAGTTGTGATGGCATCATTAACCGTTGGAGCAGAATAAACAAAGTTGTCTAACACAATGGCAATTGGCTTGTCGATATTACGACCAGTCATTTTAGCCCAGATGTTTGTACCTATCTTATCCATATTCATTTTGATGGCAACTTTTCCGCGCTCACCAAAATCTTGTTTTGCATCTGTTACATGTTCTCCTTCTAGTTCTGCCTGACCGTTATCCAATGTTTTTACAGCATACAATTGAAGGATGTTTCTTGCTTTAGGATCGTCAATATCAACCTTTCCGTACATGAAAGAAAGGTTAGCAGGGAACTTGCTTTTCACAATATCCATTCTTAAATAACCATTCAGCAAACCAGTATCAGAACTTTGGATATAGCCTATTGAAGCAGGAAAATATGTTTTACCAGTTTTTGTTTGTTGTGGTTGGTTAAACTGAATCAACTTCCTGATAGGTGCTTCGTTCACCTTGCTTTTAGTAGTATCAGCTTTTGCAGTTTTAGCAATATCCTTCTTGGTAGAATCTATTTGCTTTACGCCATTCAAATAATCTTGAACAGTCTTGTCTGAATTCTTAATGCCATCTGCAATTTCGCTAAGGTTATACAGCTCAAAGAATTGAAGGTTGGCAGTAGATTGTAAATACCTACGAACCCTTTCAGGATCGTTTGCACCAGCCAGTTCAATGCTGATGATTGCCTTTGCAGGATCTTTATTGATATTTGGGGAAGCCACACCAAACTTGTCTATACGTGTTTGTAGAATTCTGTACGTGTTATTGAATGCCGCTACTGATTCTTCTTGTAAATAAGTTTTTACAGTGGCATCAGTTGCGTCAAATTTCAATTTGCCATTACTCCTGGCCACAAAGAATGGTGCTAGGTTCTTACCTGGGTTTTCTGCCTTAAACTCATCAGTAAACAAGGTAATCAAATCGGCACTGCTGTTTGCTTTTGCAGCTACTGCCGCATCCAATGCCTTGTTGAAACCTGCATCCTTGCTATAATTAGCTAAAGACCTAACCAATGCATCCAAGCCAACTTCCATTGTAACACTGATACCACCTTGCAAATCAAGACCAAGCATCAATTCCATGTCCTTGGCACTACGGTAAGTGGTTAAACCCAATGGCCCAATCTTGGTGTCTTTGGTACTATCCAACAAACGTTGAAGTCTTATCCTCTTTATTTCTGATAAAGAATCGGCATAAACCTCTTGGGCCTCCTTATTGCCAGGATATTTCTTTTCTGGATCCTGATAATAGGCAGAGAGCCATTTGTCGGCCTTGGCTTCCATGCTGCTTTCGTGACTACGAACAATCCAAGTAAATGATAATTGATAAACACAAATTAATATAAGTGCAATGGCGAAGAACCGTACTAAACCTTTCAGCTGCATACAAGAGACAATTTATTTTTTTTAAAAGTCGGCAAATATAAGGGAATGGGTACTATAATATATTTGTTAAGAATAAGTATGTGTATAAAAGGGGTTTAGGCTATAAAGTTGTTAAACTGGCTTCAATAATTTACTATTATTACGAAGTGCTATTTATAAGGATAGTGTAATTGAATCATTTATTGTGTCTATGCAGAATTTTGTCCCTTCCAAAAAATCGAGTCCTAGAAGTCCGTTATAATCTGAAAAGATACCGTGAGCTAAAAAATCATAGACTTGAATCTGAAACTTTTCTTTTGTAATTCCTAATGAGGAGAAAGTATCAATCTCAAAAATTTCAGTCTCAATTATTCCGTTGGCGGTTTCAATTTCTACAGTTCCAATACTATCTTTTAAATCGTGTCCCAATAAATACAATGCGTTGCTATCAATGGTTGTATTTGTTGCACCGGTATCTAGAATCATTTTCAGTTCATACTTATTGTCAATTTCAATGTTGACCAGTATAAGTCCGCTGCCAGCTTCCCGTTTAAATTTATAGGTCATTTGGCAATGCGATTAAAAATGCCAGTAATTTTTCTTGTTGTTCTAAATGTACCTGTATATATCAAGGTTATCTTATCGAAGTTGGATGTTTTATCCCTTCCTATGTAACAAACTTCCTTTTTGTCCTTGCTGTGAAACAATGGGATGCCAGAAAGCACATCAAGTTTACTGTCGTCCATAATAGGGTTTCCAAGTAAAACCCATTCGTCAGGGTAAAGGGTCTTGATTTCTTCTATATTTATTAGTTGTCCCATTTGTATTATCAATTTAAGTTACAAACTTACGGTTTTATTCTTCGTTCTCAAAGTGGCGGGTTTCCTACGGTCAACAACCTTTTAAAGGTTGTTGACCGTTATGGTGATTAAGATGAAATTATTTGTTCTTCCAATCCCACTTCCTCAATATTTGCAAGAATTGTTTTGTATTTAGATTGTGCTGAAATGTTTGTAAAGAACCTTATTGCACCAAAACCAATTGCTCATCTGTCATTGAGGCATAATGCTCTTTAATAATTGATGTATCTAGCATATATGTACTTTGTGTTTTTCTTTTGTTTGTGTTCACCACTCGCCGTTGTTGGTTAACCTTAGCCACCACAATAATACAACTTTTCAACCCTCCAATTTCAATTGCCACAATCAGGATTTATAAGATTTTAGGATTAGTATGATTACAAGCCTCATTAATCCTACATATCCCCTAATGCTGAAAATCCAGATTCCGACAAATTAGGAGCGATTGATTTCATGCTTAAAACGTTTTTTGGGTAAGGATATTCAATCGTAAATCCTGTCTTTTCAATCCTAAAACTAACCCTAAAAGCCAAATTACACCATGATATTCAGTTCGTAAGCCATAATGTTCAGTTTCTAAGCCATAATGTTCAGTTTCTAAACCATAATGTTCAGTTTCTAAACCATAATATCCAAGTTGTAAACCATGATATTCAAGTTGTAAACCATGATATTCAAACTGTAAACCATAATATTGAAATTGCAAACCATAATATCCAATTCCTAAACCATAATGTTCAACTTGCAAACCATAATATCCAAGTTGCAAACCATCATATCCAAGTTGTAAACCATCATATTCAAACAGAAAATACCCTTTTTAAGCCTTATTATAGTTTATTAAAAAGTATTTTTTTTATTTGAAAGATATAGTGTTGCTGTGTGCTGTAATAAGACTACCTCTGTGGCATCCAAGGAGTAATTCTTCCGATTGGCTAAATATGAAAAAATGCAATTAGTTATTAAAGTTCTACTCACCTTTTTAAGGTTCTTGCCCGCCGACAAACTTATTTTTGGCAAAGGCGTTATTGCTGGCATTACAAAAACCGTTTCTAAGTTTCCTAATTTGCCCGTCACATTGGTGGCTTTGCAAGCATTGAGCGATGCACTTGATGCCGCCATTACTGGTGCCCTAACGGGTAGTGATACCGCAGAATCGGCATTGGTAACTGCCATCAAAAACTGGAATGCAGGCTTTAAATCCACCGCCAATTATGTAAACCTCATCGCCAATGGTGATAAATCGATTATAGTTGGGGCAGGGTTTACAGCCAGTAAAGAGGATTCAAGTTCTGCTGTTTTGCCAGCGGTACTATTACTTTTTAAATTGATAACCTCTACCATCAAGGGCTGGTTTGGTGCATCGGTAAAGCCATTTGTAGGAAAAGGAAGTAAGGCGTATGTGTTTATTGCCTATCCTGCGGAGGTAACTGTAACGCAATCAACCGGATTGTTAACCATCACCCAAGCGGGTATTTCTACCTACATTAAAATAGGAACGGAGCATTTGGTTTACTACGAAAACATGCCAAAAACAGAATTTAATGTAGTGGCATTTGGTGTAAACAGCGTGGGAATGGGGCCAATGACCACGCCCGCACCGATAACGCCGCAGTAAGAAGTTTTGAATTATAAGTTTGGAAAGCCCTTGAAGCGAATGTTTCAAGGGCTTTTTTTGCGATTAATTGATTGGTATGCCTGATTTGCCAACTTTTCAGAAGTTGGTAAATCTTAATGTAGCAAGCCTGTTCGGCAGATTTGGCAACTTCTAAAAAAGTTGCCAAATCATGGCTTCATATCAGATAAATAACCAACACCCATCCATGTTTATAACCATAATCCCTTATTTTCATTTTTTTAAATAATCTAATCGGCAAATAGTGAAGGGGAGCGATTTTGGAAACGATTTTTTGTGGGGTGTAGCTATTGCAGCGCAGCAAAATGAAGGAGCGCATAATATTGATGGAAGGGGTGCGTCTATTTGGGATGCATTTGCCAGAAGGCAGGGCAAGATAAAAAATGGCGATAAGCCATCCCATGCCTGCGACTTTTATTACAGATACAAGGATGATATTCTCTTGGCAAGGGCATTGGGTTTTAAGGTCTTCCGTTTTTCTATTGGGTGGACAAGGATTCTGCCCGAAGGAACTGGACGTGTAAATAAGGCTGGCGTTGCATTTTATCATAAAGTGATTGATGAATGTTTAGAACTGGGCATGATACCTTTTGTAACGTTATATCATTGGGATTTGCCACAGGAACTGGAGAAGGAAGGGGGCTGGGCAAGCCACCAATTGCTAAAATGGTTTACGCGGTTTGTTACTGTGTGTATGCACGAGTATGGCGATAAGGTAAAGAATTGGATTGTGCTGAATGAACCAATGGGTTTTACTACATTGGGCTATATGATTGGCAAGCATGCACCCGGAAAGATGGGGTTGGAATATTTTCTGCCCGCGGTTCACAATGCGGCAATGGCACAGGCAGAAGGTGGAAAGATAATTAGGGCTGAGGTTAAGGATGCCTATATAGGTACCAGTTTTTCGTGCAGCGAGATAATGCCTTATACACAAAAGGAAGCGGATGTGCAGGCTGCAAACAGGATGGATATTTTGTTGAACCGCTTGTTTATAGAACCTTCTTTGGGTATGGGGTATCCGCATGAGGAAGGGTTTAACCTGACAGACAGGATTCATTTACACAATAAGGCTTGGAAATATACTGAACGGATGAAGTTTGATTTTGATTTTATTGGTATCCAGAACTATTTTTCGTTAACGGTAAAGCACAATCCACTAATACCCTACATACAAGCAACCGAAGTTTCTGCAACCACCAGAAAAGTGCCACATACATCGATGGGATGGGAGATAAATGCTGATAGTTTTTACAGGATGGTAAAAAGATTTAGTGCTTACGAAGGTGTAAAAGATGTAATCATCAGCGAAGGTGGGGCGTATTTTAAGGATAATTTGGTGAATGGGGTAATAGACGATGCCCACCGCATTCAGTACTTTCAGGACTATTTGCAAGCCTTACTCAAGGCAAAACAGGAAGGGGTAAATGTAAAAGGCTACTTTGCCTGGACGCTGATGGATAATTTTGAATGGTCCGAAGGTTATAAGGCACGCTTTGGGTTGGTGCATGTAGATTTTAAAACCCAGCTAAGAACCATAAAAAATTCAGGTTATTGGTTTAGAAAGCTGCTTTGTTAGTTATGAGTTATGAGTGCAAGTGTGTTCTTCCATTCATAACTCATAATTCATAACTAGAATACGTTTATCTCATTATACAGCGTATCCCTTTCTACAGGTATTCTTTTCACTTGTTTTATCAAGGTAACCAATTGCTCTGTGTTCATGGTAGGGCTTTGTTCTTCGCTGCCGGCCATAGAGTATATCTTGGTGGTATCATCGATGGTACCGTCTATGTCGTTTACGCCAAAGCTTAACGTCAGTTGTGCGCTTTTCCTGCCAAGCATTGGCCAATAGGCTTTTATATGAGGGAAATTATCCAGATACAATCTCGCTACCGCATATACTTTCATATCTTCTATGGTACTGCTCTCTGCAATATGGCTCATGTCATTGCCCTTATTCCTGAACTTCAGCGGGATGAATGTATTAAAACCACCCGTTTCATCCTGCAGGTTCCGAAGCCTATCCATGTGGTCTATCCGGTGAGCAAAGCTTTCAATATGTCCGTAAAGCATGGTTGCGTTACTGTGCATTCCCAGATCGTGCGCTGCCTTGTGTATGTGTAACCAACCTTCCGCATCTACCTTGTCATCACAAATTTCTTTTCTTACTTCAGGATGAAATATCTCTGCGCCGCCACCGGGCAATGAATCGAGCCCTGCTTCATGCGTTAGTCTCATACCTTCTTCCACACTAACCTTTGCCTTTCTGAACATATAATCCAGTTCTACCGGCGTAAAACCTTTTATGTGTAGTTCGGGTCTGTGGGCTTTGATGGCTTTCAATAAATCAATAAAGAAAACAAGGTTCATCTTTGGATGCACGCCACCCACAATGTGCACCTCCGTTACTGGTTTGCCATCATAACTTTTCACAATGTCCAGCATTTGGTCTATGCTTAGCTCCCAGCCTTCTTCCTTGTGGGCGTATAAACGTGAGTAAGAGCAGAACTTGCAACTGAACACACAAACATTGGTAGGCTCAATATGGAAGTTTCTATTAAAATAAGTCTTATCGCCGTGTTTCTTTTCCCGTACATAATTAGCCAAGGCACCTAGATATGACAATGAACCTTTTTTAAATAGGGTTACCCCATCATCAAAACTTATCCTTTCATTGTTCAGTATCTTGTTTCCTATCTTTTGCAAATCAGCATCTTTCACACTTGTCACTATCGCTTCCGTATCATTCATCGTTGCTATCATATCCTATTTTTTTAAAGCCCGCAAATTTAGTTGCATAGTAATAACGCAGTAAATAAACATTTGGTTGTAAAAGAAAGATATGGGAGAATTAATGCAAAAGCATCCTTTATCCTGAGAATCGCCCCACTCCCACTGCCTTTTTTATGTATTGCTATAGAAATCTACATTCATAAATGTGGCAAGCAATTATTTACTGAACAGCTATTGTGGATAAAACGCTATTCCTATTCCGCCATTTTTAATCGACCTTTGAAGGCTCGGCGAATAGTTATGAGTTATGAATGATGAGTTGGGTAAATCCACTCATCATTCATAACTCATCATTCATAACTAAAGGAATTATGTGTCAATTTTCTCATCTTCACGTGCATACGCAGTACTCCCTTTTGGATGGTGCGGCCAATATAAAGGACTTATACAAAAAGGCTGGCAAGTATAATATGCCTGCCATTGCCATTACCGATCATGGCAATATGTTTGGTGCTTTTGAGTTTGTGGCGCAGGCTTGGAAGGATACAAAAGTGATTGGAAAGGATGATAATGGGAAGGATATATTGGCTCCCAAGATAAAACCAATTGTGGGTTGCGAGTTTTATGTTGTGGCAGACAGGCACGCAAAAGCATTTACCAAAGGAGAGAAAGACCATCGTTACCATCAGGTTTTATTGGCAAAGAACAAGCAAGGTTATCAGAACCTGATAAAGCTTACTTCGCTCGGCTATATTGAGGGAATGTATAGCAAATATCCGCGTATTGATAAGGAACTGATACTTAAATACCACGAGGGATTGATTGCCACCACCTGTTGCATTGGGGCGTATGTACCGCAAACCATCTTGCATAAGGATGAAGAAACAGCAGAGAAAGAGTTTAAATGGTGGTTGGATCTGTTTGGCGAAGACTATTATATAGAGATTCAACGCCATGAGATAAAGGAGCAGGAAATAATAAACCAAACCCTATTAAAGTTTGCCAAGAAGCACAATGTACCTGTTATTGCTACCAACGATAGCCACTACACCAATCAGGACGACTATAATGCACATGACATATTGCTGTGCATCAATACAGGTGAAAAGCAAGCCACACCTGGCTATGATGACTTTGTGAATGATGATATACTGATAAAGAACCGTCGTTTTAAGTTTCCCAATGATCAGTTCTATTTCAAGACACCGGATGAAATGAAGAAGCTGTTTAGTGATATACCAGAGAGTATTGACAATACCAACATGATTGTTGATAAGGTAGAAACGCTGAACCTAAAGAAGGATATCCTATTGCCCAACTTCCCGATACCGGAATCGTTTAAGGTGCATGAAAGTGATGTGCTTAACCAGTGGGAATACCTGAAACACCTTACTTACGAAGGCGCTAGGGAACGCTACCACGAGATAAGCAGCGAGACACAGGAAAGGATAGACTTTGAGCTGGCTACCATTAAGTTCATGGGGTTTGCAGGATACTTCCTTATTGTAAGCGACTTTATTAAAGAGGGACGCAATATGGGGGTATTCATTGGGCCAGGACGTGGTTCGGCAGCGGGTAGTGTGGTGGCATATTGTACGGGTATTACCAATATTGACCCCATTAAATACAATTTACTATTCGAGCGTTTCTTGAATCCAGACCGTAAATCAATGCCGGATATTGATACCGACTTTGATGATGATGGCAGGCAGAAGGTGATTGATTATGTAGTAAAGAAATATGGCAAATCGCAGGTGGCGCAGATTATTACTTATGGCACAATGGCCGCCAAGAGTAGCATTGCCGATGTGGCACGGGTGATGGATTTGCCATTGGCAGAAAGCCGCGCATTGACAAAGATGGTTCCCGATAAACCCGGTACAGACTTGGGCAGGGTATTACAAGCCCCATTAACCAAGAAGGATGGCGAGAAAAGCTTGGAAGAAAAAGAAGGACTGCAAGCGGAAGACCTGGAAAATGTACGACAACTAAGGGAAATTTATAAAGGGACTGATATACGATCTCAAGTTTTGCATGAAGCAGAAAGACTGGAAGGAAGTGTGCGCAATACGGGCATACATGCTGCGGGAATTATCATTGCCCCGCAAGATTTGACAGATTTGATTCCAGTTGCCACTTCAAAAGAATCTGAGTTATGGCTAACACAGATAGAAGGAAATAGCATTGAGGAAGCAGGAGTAATTAAGATGGACTTTTTGGGATTGAAAACCTTATCCATCCTAAAGACAGCGTTGGATTTGATAAAGCAGAATCATGGGGATGATATTGTGATTGATGATATTCCGTTGGATGACGAACTTACTTTTCAATTGTATCAAAAGGGAGAAACCAATGCAACTTTCCAGTTTGAAAGTGTGGGTATGCAGAAGTATCTACGCGAACTAAAGCCAGATAAGTTTGCGGATTTGATTGCCATGAATGCCCTCTATCGCCCTGGCCCCATTGCCTACATACCTAAGTTCATCCTGCGTAAGCATGGTAAGGAAGAAATTACTTATGATGTAGATGATATGGAAGAATACCTACAGGAGACTTATGGTATTACCGTGTATCAGGAACAGGTGATGTTGCTTTCTCAAAAACTAGCAGGATTCTCTAAGGGTGATGCCGACGTATTACGTAAGGCGATGGGAAAGAAGCAGATTTCTGTTCTAGATAAAATGAA
>JANYEU010000205.1 GCA_025362915.1 Chitinophagaceae bacterium
TACGTTATACGTTATACGTGGTAAGTTTTACGTACAACTTAAAACGTATAACGTAAAACTCTTTACTTACTTATTCTCACCAACACTACCCCATGTGCTGCCACTTCTGCTTCAAACTTTTCTGTAGCAATGACCAAATCCTTCTGCCTCCAAACATCACGGACTGTTTGTTTTCCCGTTAATCCTATATCCTTCCAATTGGCAGTTATGGTTGCCTTGTTCGAACTTCTATTAAATAGCCCAACCGCTTTACTTCCATCAGCCAGTTGTTTAACTAACACATCCAATGAATCCTTGGAATAAACCTTTGTTGCTGGTTTGCACAGTGCATCCTGATCTATATCAATGACTTCATCATTGGTGATAAGATTAAGCGTAAAAGCATCCAGCTTTTCTAAATCGCATCCCAAAAGCAAGGGTGCGGAAAGCAAACTCCACAAACTGATATGGGTATATTGCTCATCGGGTGTAAGCTTTGTAGGATGTGGTCTGCCCCAACCCACATGACCAACCACCAGCATATCGGGGTCATTGTAATGCCCTGGAGTAGAATAGTCTGCCCATTTATCCTGATTGAAACCAATGGAACTCATGCTTTTCCAGCTATCATTAATATCGCCAGTGGTACGCCAGCTTTGTGCATGAGGAGCCACTTCCTTAATATTATTTATAAGCGTTGGCGGGTAATTATTGGATAGGCTAAAAACAATATCCCTCCCAGTTGCATTTAATGCGTCTGCCATTTCTATCACTGAAACAGTTTCTATAGGTGCCCAATCGTATTTTAAATAATCAATGCCCCAGTCGGCCCATTGCTTGGCATCTTGCACAGCAAAAGAATACTTGCCAGTATCATAAGGCAATTTCTTTTTGCTGAACCCAATCTTAATATTAAAGGTAGAATCTTTAATTCCATCAATATTGTTGGCACTACCTCCTACCCGTCCACCATAAGTTTTTGTCCACGGAGAAGAATAGATGCCCGCTTTCAATCCCATCAAATGAAGGCTATCGCAATAGACTTTCAGGCTTGTAAACTTTTTAGGGTCTGGTTGAATAGCATTGTATTGACCACCACGGAGACCTTGCCAAGCATCATCCAGATTGATATATTCCCAACCATGTTCATTTAAATATGCATTGATGAAAGCCCTTGCAGAACGCATAGCCTTATCTTGAGACACTTCAACGCCCCAACAATTCCAACTATTCCATCCCATTGGAGGCGTTAGGGCTATCTCATCACCCACTATAATTTTAAAGTTTCGAACGGCACTACCAACGGCATTCTCTGCCTTTATAACCAGCGAATAATTTGCTTTTGAAACGAGTTTACCCGTAATTTGTCCTGTATTGGCATCAAGGTTTAACCCCTTGGGCAATCCTTTTACAGAATACTTCATAGGACGTTTGCCCGTAGCATGAATGTTATACATAAAAGGAGAACCGGGACGCACACCAAATACCATCGCCCCATTGATGCGTGGCTTATCAGCAGGCGCAGGTGTGAGTATCAATGCTTGCAAAGAATCTTTTACTATTACTGACTGACTGAAAGTATTAGTTGTTGCTGATAAAAGAGTAAATGCTAATCCGATAACCAGTTTATATTTCATATTTTAATCGTTAGTAATTCTCGTCTCATATTTAATTTCCTCTGTGTCAATTACTCGGTGTAACTCTGTGTTAGAAAAATATATTGTAAAAATCTAACACAGAGTTGAAAGGAGTGATTTATACAGAGAGTAATAGAGAGAAATCCTTTGTGTTCCTTGTGGTTAATCCTCTAATCAACATAGCTCTTTTCTTCCCTCATCGTTGGGTTTTCTATAAAGTCGCCCAAGGCAGTGTATTGTTGATAGCGCTTCGCATAAACACCCACCATGGCAGGATCAGGATGATACTCCGCATCAAAACCTTGCCCCATTACCTCCATCGCATCCTCTACCTTGGGATAGATGCCCGCAGCAGTAGCCGCAAACATGGCAGCTCCCAACGCACAGGTCTGTTCGCTTTTATGGATACGGATAGGCATGTTAATCACATCGGCCATCATCTGCATGATAAATGGCGACTTCTTGGCAACGCCCCCCAAACCTATCAATCCCTTTACAGGAATGCCTTCCTCTAGAAATCTATCTACAATCTTCTTTGCTCCAAAGCAAGTAGCTTCCACCAACGCCCTAAACATTTTGGGCGCATCCGTACCCAATCCCAAGCCTGTAAAAGCTCCTTTCAATAATTGGTTGGCATCGGGTGTACGTCTTCCATTTTGCCAATCTACAGCAAGTTCGGTCTTTTCGTCAATGTCTATCTTGGCTGCTTCCTTACTTAATTCAGCAATAATCTTATCAGTAATCTCATTCTTTAAAGCCTCGGCAGTCGCGGCATCTACCAACTTGGTTTGTGGCAATATATTCTGCACCGGCCATGCCAATACATTCTTCAACCAAGCATAAGCATCACCAAACGCCGACTGACCAGCTTCCATACCCATCATCCCCGGAATGATAGAACCCGGCACCTGTCCGCAGATACCTTTTATCAGCTTGCCTTCCACTTCGGCAGTTGGTGCCACCAACATATCGCAGGTAGAAGTACCCATTACCTTACTTAGATAATACGGTTCAATTTGTCCGCCCACTGCACCCATGTGGCAATCGAATGCACCTACACCAATCACTACATCCGTAGGGAGACCGAGTTTCTTAGCCCATTCCTTGGATATGGTACCGGCAGCCTCGGCAGATGTAGCCGTTTCTGTAAATAGTTTATCCGTAAATCCATCCAACAAAGGATCAAGCGAAGCGAAGAAATCATTGGGAGGCAACCCACCAAATTCGGCAGCCCACAATGCCTTATGACCCGCACTGCATACGCCACGTTTTAGTTTGGTTACATCATTACCACCCGTCAACAAGAAAGAAATCCAGTCGCAATGTTCCACCCAGGAGGCAATGTTGTTTCTTACAACCTCATCTTCTCTAAGAATAAATAACAACTTACTCCAAAACCATTCTGACGAATAGATACCACCCACAAATTGCAGGTAGTTGGTATCAAATTTTGTAGCGTGTTCGTTTATTTGGGCAGCTTCCTTTACCGAAGTATGGTCTTTCCACAACACAAACATGGCGTTTGGATTGCTAGCATATTCGGGCAATAAGGCAAGCGGCGTACCGTGCTTATCTACCGCAATAGGCGTAGAACCAGTGGTATCAATGGATATACCCTTGATGTTTGCAGCCACCTTCTCCCCTGCCTTAGACAAACATTCCTTGATGGTGTACTCCAATCCCTCCACATAATCCAGTGGATGCTGCCTAAACTGATTGAGCGCAGCGTTGCAAAACAAGCCTTGTTTCCAACGGGGATAATAAAAAACCGAGGCGGTAATTTCTTCGCCAGAAAGCGCATTAACAACGATGGAACGAACCGAATCTGTTCCATAATCCACTCCAATAACATACGATTCTAATGTGTTCATACAGCAATTATATCAATTTGAGAGTGCTAAGATAATATTCTCTTTTGAATAAGTGTAAAAAAAACATTTAAAGTCAGGGCAAGCGCATATAAATTTAAAATGTTTAAAATATACCAATACCCGTATTTCCACCAGTGCTTACATAAGCCACCTTAGGGAAATCCGGTTTTAGCGCAGCTAAAATTGAGAAAAATCCGAAGGGATATTTTTCTCAAAGGGTTAACCG
>JANYEU010000288.1 GCA_025362915.1 Chitinophagaceae bacterium
AAACGCCCTACCTATTGAGATGCTTACATTGGTAGTGGGATTATTTGATGATGATAAGGAATCATTCCTTTTATCATTACTACTATTAGCCTGTCCGCCAATAAGAAAAGAGCCTTTGTTTATTTGGGCTTTGGTGATTGAAAAAGAGAACACGATGGCTGTAAGAATGATGATTTTTTTCATTTGGCGATTTAAAGTCTTAATAATTGTTTCAACAATAAAATAGGGGATTAGCAGTCGATAATTTGTAACTTATCAAAAGACACCTTGCTCTACAAAACTTCCCCGCTCTGCAGCATGGTCTTCCACCTCTGCCTAAAGGTATTTACTCTTTCTTAATGGATAATTATTTAAACCTTAGTAATGCGAAGGCACAGGTAAGAGACACTGCGCCACTTAGATAGGTATGGATATTAGAAATCTCCTTTATTGGCAGTTCGTGATGCCTTCGCTTAACATCAACGAACAGCCTTGCGAACACCCTGATTAGCTGATTATGAAAGGTTCGTGAAAACACGAATCAAGCTGTAGCATTATATTAATCCGTTTGTGTTAGATGGGTATTGCCTTTTTATTCTTTCCTCTGGATGAATGCAAAACAGGTACAGGCAAATAAGAAATGACCATTCTAAGGGTTTCATTAGGAAATAAGTAAAATTGGAAAGCTTTCTTGTACTTATTTTTTTCGATAAATTATAACCGTATTTGTCATAGTTACTACGTATGAATTGGTGAAGCGCAGGAATGGAATCTTCTAATAAACTTTCAAAAGCATTGGCAATAAGCAGTTGCCTATTCACTATAATTTTTACAGAACCTCTTGTGCCAAACCGAAGGGGCTTTACAACTTTTGGATTGCCACATGCTGCAACAGTGCAGAGATAGTGTCCATTATGACCAAGGATTGGAGGATGAGACTTTTGAGAAAGCCGCCAGGTTGTGGTGTCTGTAAATACCTTTACAATTGCATGGGTGTCTTGCCCAAATAGAATTAAAATGATTGTGGTGATAAGAAAAATGGGTAGCATCAACAATAACACAGCAAAAGGTTGACGTTGCTTTTGCAAGAGAAACTTATTTATCTTGTTTAATAACTTATTTGAATAGATGATTTGTGTAGCCTCTTCATATTTCTGGTTAATGACATTGATTATCAGCCAAATTCCAATTATAAAGCTTAGTACTGGTGCTGGTAGAAATAAATATACCTCATCTTGCCCATCATATTTACTTATACTTTCGGTATTGTGTTCGCTTACGTGGTAAATCACTCCTACAATTACAGAAAGACCAATTATTAGAAAAGCTAAACACAAAATAAGTGTAAGTGGAGGTAGCTTAATGCCCTTACTCCAAATAATAAAAGCTGAGATGTTAAACAATAAGAAATAGATAATTAGCGTAGGAAAATGCTCACTAGCAAAAGGGGTATAGCACTCATCCACTGGATCTATCGCCGTATAATATTGTTTAGAATGGTTAGAAATACCAATGCAAAAAAGGAGTAGGGTGATGCAATATGCAACTCCAATAACTATTTCAAAAGACTTTACATCCTTCTTTGCCATTTTTAAGATAGAAATAAAAATGTAAAAGAAAACAGCTATTGCCGCTAAACACATTATAAGTGCGCTCATAAAAGTTTTTTTTATTCTTTAGTGTTGCCATTCGCCGATTTTTGGTCTTCTTTTTTGCCCTTGTTGGTGTTCCCCATCGCCGTTGTTTGGTCTTCTTGACCAACCAATCATCTAATCCGTGAATATATACTACAATTCTATTATCCAGTCTATTTGTTGCCAGTCCATTGATTTGCCAACTTTTTAGAAGTTGGTAAATCTATGGCAGAGGAATAGCTGCAAGAAATTGCAGCATACTCTCTACTGGCTCAAGCGTTCAGCGATAGCTGGTTACTTGGGCTTACCAGTTGAACCAGTTTGTAACTGGAATACGCTACAATAAATACACTCTTCCCAGCTAGTCCGCGTCAATCGCTAATATCTACTAGAGCCTACCATGATTTCTGAACTGTTATTTGCTAAAACTGTTCGAGTAACAAAGGAGTAACAAAAATTGAGAAACAAAGCGATAATCAAAAGAAACGAAAAGAAAGGGCTAAACGGCAAAACACTTACTGGTATTGACTTTTAGGCATAAAAAAACCCGCTAAAAAAGCGGGTTTTGTGCCTCAGGCGGGAATCGAACCCGCACCTCCGTTGCTGAAGACAGGATTTTAAGTCCTGCGTGTCTACCAGTTCCACCACCAAGGCTGCCAAAAAAAATTCCATCTTGCGATGGAATTTTTGTGTGAGCGAAAGACCAGGCTCGAACTGGCCACCCCGACCTTGGCAAGGTCGTGCTCTACCAAATGAGCTACTTTCGCATTGACATTTAAGAACTGTTTCGTGTTTTTCGGAGTGCAAATATAGAAGTCTGATCTGAAACAACCAAACTTTTTTTCAAAGCTTTTATTACTTGTACTCAGGTTTGTATTGGGTACTGCTTTGCACCTCTACATCTGGATGACCTTTGTAACCAGCTTGAAACAATCTGAAACAATTGCCAAACAAACCAGCTAAAACACAGATAACAGATAGATAGAAGATAAATTTAGAAGAGTTAATCCAGCTTTTGGTAAAATCCAAGTTGGTTTCCTCTTGTTCTGAAATATGATTGTGACTACTCATAATTTTTAATTGCACTGCAAAAATAGGGTTCAGGACAATATAATCAACGCTTACGTTAAAACATTTTTTATTCTTTAATTATTGTCCACAATTTCTGAGAAGTATTGTTTATTTTTTATGAAGTACTGATACACCACACATCCTTTATACACCCCTTTCAAATGCTTGATGGGTACACGTTTTAAAGAATGTGTCTTATACCCTCTTAGCCAAATAAAAAGAACAGAGAAATGTGCCTTGCAAATTGCCGTGAAGAAATATAAATCGCCATGAAACAATCCTTTCCAGGCAGAGATGGCATCCAATAAAAAACGGAAAGGAATAATGGTGAATCTTTCTTTTGGTGTTAAGTTCTTAGAAAGCATTAACAGGTTATTCCTAAAGTTAAGAAAAACCTTCCTCCCTCCTCTTGGCAGCGTACCGGCACCAACATGATAAACAACAGACTGAGGAACAACCTTTATTTTATACTCAGCTAATTGCATACGCCAACATAAATCTATCTCTTCCTGATGGGCAAAAAAGGAAGCATCGAAACCGTTTAACTGATGGAATACTTCACTACGCACAAACATGGCGGCACCACTTGCCCAAAATATATCCTGTATATCCTCGTACTGATGTTTATCTATCTCCAATACATCAAAAATCCTTCCCCGCGAAAAGGGATAACCTAACTTGTCTATCCATCCACCACAGGCACCAGCGTATTCTAATAAGTTGCGGTTGCTGTACGATATTAGTTTTGGCTGGCAGGCCGCAATGGTTGTATCGCTTTCCATTAAGTTGATAATGGGCTCAATCCAGTTGGTAGTTACCTCTACATCAGAATTAAGCAATACATAATAATCACTTTCTACCAGTTTCAATGCCCAGTTATATCCACCGGCGAAGCCGTCATTTTGTTTATTAATCAATATCTCTACGGCAGGAAAATGTTCCTTTACATAGGCAACTGAATCATCTGTAGAGGCATTATCGGCAACAATAATGCGCTTATTTGTATAAGTACTATTTAGTACAAAAGGGAGAAACATCTGTAAATGCTTCCGTCCATTATAATTTAAAATAACAATTGCAACTGAGGGCTGTGACAACTAGTGTAGTTTTCGGCGAAAATAAGGGGAAAGAACCAAGCAGATGATACAGTTATACCAATTATTATGCTCCTGCCTTGCCCAGCTTGCTATTCTTCTTGCCATAAAAATTATAAATAAGCAGTCCCAATCCCATCCAGATAAAAAACCACAACCAACTGATGGCTGGTATTTCAGTCAATAAATACAAACAAGATAGTGCACCTACTATAGGTATGACAGAATAACTGCGTAAGAACGCAAGCACTGCAACAACAATCAGGGTAACCATGAATACCAAGAAAAGTATCTCCTGAAAACTTTCGTTACCCATTTGTGTAAATGCACTGATAATGCGCGAATGAAATCCTACCGTAATCAATATGGTTAATACCGGCAGTATCCATTTGCCATTGATATAAGGTAATCTGAAAGCACTCTTTTTGGCATGAATCATTTTGGGCAATACCAGCACACCGAAGCAAACCAATACAAAGGCGAACAAAGTACCTATACTGGTAAGATCTGTCATAAGGCTACTGGGCAGAAATAATGATGGTACGCCTACCAATATCCCCGTTATGATGGTGGCAAAAGCCGGGGTCTGGAACTTAGGATGCACTTCAGAGAATTTTTTGGGCAATAATCCATCGCGGCTCATACTCATCCATATCCTTGGCTGCCCTAATTGGAAAACGAGCATCACACTGGTGGTGGCGATAACGGCACTTACGGATATGATATAACCAATCCAAGTTTTGTGAATCTTTTCAAATACATAAGCCAGTGGATCATTTACTTTCAGTTCGCTATAGTTTACCATACCTGTAAGTATCAAGGCAATTAGTATATACAATACCGTACAAATGATTAACGAATAAATCATTCCTCTCGGTAAATCCTTTTGTGGATCCTTACATTCTTCTGCCGTTGTAGAGATGGCGTCGAAACCTATGTAGGCATAGAATACTGCCGACACACCAGCCAATACACCACCAAATCCATTGGGTAAAAATGGATGCCAGTTGCTAGTCTTTACATAAAAACTCCCTATTATAATGATGAGAATGATGACTATGATTTTAAATACCACCATATAATTGGTCGTCTTCTTGCTTTCTTTTATGCCAATGTAAGCCAGTATGGTTATCAGTACTACTATTCCTAAAGCGGGTACGTTTACAAAGAAATGTTTGCCAAATAACACCGGTGCGCTATTCCATGCTGCTATGGCAGCTTGCATGGTATCGGTAAGTGGTTGGTGTGCGGCAGTAGCCTTAGCCGCATCATCCACTATTGCCCCAACAGAAAAAGGATCATTCACCAACCAATCAGGCAAGTGTATGCCAAGACCTTGCAATAGGTTATTAAAATAGCCACTCCAACTTATCGCCACCACAATATTGCCGATGGCATATTCCAATATCAATGCCCAGCCTATAATCCATGCCACTATCTCACCAAAACTTACATAAGCATACGTATAAGCACTGCCTGCAATGGGAATACGGCTGGCAAATTCTGCATAGCACAATGCACTGAATCCACAGGTAACGGCAGTTATAATAAATAAGATGGATATACCCGGACCGCCATTATAAGCAGCAGTACCTATTGTAGAAAATATCCCTGCACCTATTACGGCAGCAATACCCATGAATGTAAGGTCTTTTACCCCCAAAACCTTGTTTAGTGCATGTCCGCCATGCCCGTCACTCAAGCCAGCCTCACTATCAGCTACAATCTTATCTATCGATTTTTTCCTGAACAATGAACTCATGTATATATTTATTTTATTGGGGATTACTGTAATGAGCGGAAATATAGGATGTATTCTAATACAAACAATCGAAATTTTGTAAGAAACAACCTGTTTTATTAAGACCACTCATATTAAGCACAAGTATCTAACACATAGGCACAATAGACACATAGAAAAAATAAGGTAAGAAGCGTTGCACTTTAAGGTCACATAGACGGGAGTATAAAAAGTGAAACTTTTTTGCTATGTGTTCTTATCAAAACTAATGGCAAATACTATGTGCCTATTGTGACTATGTGGTAAATTTTTATTGAGACTGTATTAGTAAATTATTCCTCCTACAAATCCTTGATGCTATCACTCATCAACTGGTAAAGCTTTTGTAACAAAGGATGTCCTTTCAATAAATTAATATGATTACCTATTGTTGCCTCATCCTTTCGGATGGCTGGTCCGGTTTGTACATTTTTCGGCGTATTATTTTTTATTCTGTTACCGGTTTCTTCTATCAGTGGCAAGAATAATTTAAAATCCAATGCTTCCTTATGGCAATAATCATCAGCCAAAGCATACAGGTGGTTGGTAAAGTTGGATACAAGCACTGCCGTAAGGTGAAGTTTGATGCGCTTGGCATCATTAGCCCTAAACACAGTGTCGGTAAGGGTTTTGGTAAAGGAAAGCAAGGTTGTATAAGTAGCTTCGTTGTTGGCATCAATCACAAAAGGGATTTCCGGTATAGTTTTCATCTCCTTACGCAATGTTTGCAAAGGCCACAACACACCATGCGTATTGTTTGGATTGTTCAATACATTGATTGATACAGACCCTGCCGTATGTACCACCAATTTGTGCTGCAAGGTCAACTTTTTGGCAATCGTTTCTATCGCCGTATCCACTACTGCTATCATATATATATCACCCAATTCGGAAATAGAACTAAAATCAGTGTTGGCATTACTGTTACATATTTTAGCCAAAGCAACTGTTGCCGCCTTATTCCTTCCTACTACTTCTACAATCTTATGCCCTTTGCTCACTATCAATTTTCCTAATACTGTTGCCACATTCCCTGTTCCTATAATAATTACATTCATATATTTGCCTACTTGAGAAAATGAAATTAACTAAAAAAATTGCTTTACGGTATTATAAAACAAAATTTAAGTTACTAGGTCTCTTCCTGCCCAAGAAAGCAGCCCGGAGTGCCTTCAAGTTGTTTTGTACACCCTTTAGTGGAAAGCCGGAAAGGGTGATGCCCCTCATTTTTGAAAAAGCAGAGCAGATAAGTATTGAAATTGATGGTAACCTGACGCTTAGGGGATGGCGTTGGCAGCCAGAAGCAGACGTTGCTTCGGGTAAAAAAGTATTGATACTACACGGGTTTGACAGTTACAGCTATCGGTTCGAGAAATATATCCGTCCACTACGAAAGGAAGGATTTACAGTAATGGCTTTTGATGCACCAGGGCATGGCATTAGTGATGGAAAAACCATCAACTCTTTGCAATACAAGAATGCCATACTTGCAATAGAGAAACATTTTGGAACTTTTTATGGGATAATGGCGCACTCTGTTGGTGGATTGGCGGCATCATTGGCTTCGGAACATTTGCCCAACCTTAAAAAGTTGGTATTAATAGCCCCCGCTGTGGAAATAACAAGACCTATAGATAACTTTGCCAAACTGGTTTCTTTACCTAAACGTGTGCAGGAAAGAATGTATAAACTCATCATCAAGCTTGCCAAACTACCCGTAAGCTACTTTGATGCGCGCAGGGCAATAGAGCAGGTAACAGTACCCACCCTTTGGCTACACGATGAGGAGGATGCCATTTGCCCTTATAAGGATGTGTTGCCCATACAGCAATTGGCACTGCCACACGTCACATTTCATATTACTAAAGGCTTGGGGCATAGCAACATCTATCGCGACCCAAATACGGTGAAAACCATTGTTGGGTTTATGGTTGAATAATAACTTTTTTTAGATGTGTTGGAGATATAATAGCAACGCATACACATTTATCCTTTATCCCACCCACTCCTACCCTATTTTTAATTTATAAAGTGTAAATATCCTTTAAAGCAATCCTAAAGTAGTCAGCATACCTATTTTTTCCGCATCAAGCGTTTCATTTACAATTGCTTTCTTTTGGGCAGATAGCCAACGGTACAAGACCGTTCTTTCCCCATCCTCTATTTCTGGAATTATAAAACTTCCTACACGTTCTATATAATTTTTCAATTTAACAAAATGCCCCATCCATCTTGTTTGATAAACTTCATCGTCTGTCCATTTAAATCCTATACTGTTCAACAGATTTACCTGATGTTCTGTTAAGGGAGTGCTACGTTTACATTGGTTACTTCCTTTCATTTTTTGGGATTGGCACCAAATAAAAATAGTATGCTCTGAACTTTCATTTGATCGCCGTCTTGGCCAAAATGTATGCTCTTCCCTAAATTTGATTAAGTCATTGAAATGACACATCCAAACCTCCAGATTACTTCTAGTATCTACATGCTTTTTTATAATATCCAAAATTTTTTTTGTCTGTACAGCATTCAACTTTTTCTCTCTGCAATATCTTTTTTGTACCATCAACCAAGTTGAAAGTGTTGGATTCTTTGAAGGTGTAGGGCGTTCCTTATTTTCTTTAATATAGTCCATCAGCCATCTGTATTTCACATCCCAATCTGTTTCCTTAAAATACTTTCTAAAATCAATAGAGTCAAGCAGTGCTTGCCTTTCTGTACTTAGTGTATCGAATGCGCCATTTTGTTCATTGCACCATTTATACAACTTATCCTGTTTAAGTACAGAACGTTTATTTAGTAGAAAGCTTTCTTTCACAAGCTTAAAATTTACGTTCCAAACCTCTTTCGCTATCCGAACTTCCTTTCCATCTATTAAGTCTAGGGTATTCCATCTAATAGTATTATTTTCATTCATTAACCCTATTGCAAAATCCTCTTTTTGCTTTTTAAACCACATAAAAAGAGTCCTTTTTTTTAAATCCCAATTATTAGATTGTGGCCATCTATAAGGTGGGTTATTAATTGAGTTTACCAATTCATTAAAGTTACTGTTCCAACGGCGTTGCCTTTCTTCCTCACTCAGCCCCTTTCTTTCCTCAATGGGATAAATGTTTGTAGCAAAAAAAGTACACTCATCCAAGGCCTCCCATTGTTCGCGTTCATAAGCCGATAATTCTCCCTTTTTATAAAATTCTTGCTGCTTTACTATCCATGTATGTAGGCCGTTATAACCCGATCCCTCTCTAAGATAATGCCCCTTGAACAACATTCTTCTCAACGCCTGATACTGTTCCTGCCAATTATTTTCATGAAGATTCCATTTAAAACCAATTGCGTCCAACCTCTTGCAATAGTCAGGATGCAGCTTTCCAAGCTTTTTTAAGCTTTTTATGGAAGACATCCATTGGTAAAGTTGAAGGTTCTTATACTTTTGAGGAAGTGGTTTATGGTTAATTAGTAAAAGGGTTAAAACCGAAATATTATCCTCAAACCTTCTTTTAAATTTACTTTCTGTTGGCAAGTTTAGTGGGCGATATATATTCATGGCATAGCAGGCATAGTTTTGTGCTACACCTATCCCTACAAATATACCCTTAATAAACACCAAAGGGTAAGAGAATAATAATGGGTTGGTTTCAGAACCCTTTTTGCAAACTTTTACTTTAAACATTTATAGATGGCAGGCTCCCCCAAGCCAATGCCTCTATTAGGAAATACCCTTTTTATTTGATGGTTATCTTCCTTATTTTTTTTAGATGTGTTGAAAATTAATCCACCCCCATTTCCAGCATAAGTTTTAGCCACTCGCTGCCATCCCGCAGGGATCTCTCGCCCTATTTATTGGTTGCCAAAACGGTGGGAGATTCCTGCGGAATGACAGTGTAGAACGCTTGCTTTATCTGGAAAAGTTCTTTTAGTAAGGTAATTAAAGTTATTTTTATTAGATGTGTTGGAGAATAAAAGCAGTATCACTATGGTTTTACTTTCTCTATGTGTAATGCGCTGATAAAACGAGTTTTAGTATTAGGTTGTCATAAACCCCTAAATCTCATTTTTACATCAGATGAATAAAAGCTTTTCTATTAAAATATTAAATCTGATTATGCTTGGAGAGTGAAGGGTTTTCTACCTCATTATAATATTTACACTTACTAATTACATTGTTTGTTAACAACAAACCATACTTTTACTAAAATAAATAGTTTTATGAACGTTGTCTCTTTCTTTGCGGGTGCTGGAGGGCTGGATTTAGGCTTTGAAAAGGCTGGATTCAACGTCCTTTATGCGAATGAATATGATAAAGAAATCTGGGAGACTTATGAGAAGAATCATAAAAAATCAAAACTTGATAGAAGAAGCATAGTTGACATTCCTTCTGAAGATGTACCTGATTGTGATGGTATTATTGGCGGTCCTCCTTGCCAAAGTTGGAGTGAAGCGGGTTCTAAGCGTGGTATTGCAGACAAAAGAGGGCAACTTTTCTATGAATTCATGAGAATATTAGCAGATAAGAAACCTAAATTTTTTCTTGCTGAAAATGTTTCAGGAATGCTTTTGCAAAAACAACAAAAAAAGTAGAATATGGATTTAATAATTTTTCAATCCACCGAGTATAAATCGAGGGAAATACAATTACCTGATTTTGGTAATGTATTAATTTCTACTACCTCGCTTAATAGAGGCTTATTTGATAAGAATGCATGTTATGTTAATGATGAAGCATGCTTTATTGATGAGCAAATATTCTATTTTGTAGAAGAAAATGAAATAATCCTACCTATAAAATCGTTAAAGAGACTATTACTCAAACAACTCAAATGATTACTTATCAATT